>JANOTE010000625.1:0-9684 GCA_031416195.1 Rhodoferax sp. | reverse complement strand
GGCCGACCGCATCATCGTGCTGGATCACGCCAAGCTGGTGGAGCAAGGCACCCACGCCGAGCTGGTGGCGCAAGGTGGTGTGTACGCGCGGCTGGCGGCGTTGCAGTTCCATGACGAGTAAGCGGTTGACGCAAGCATTCTCAATCTCATCGACACAAATTTGCTATATTATAAGTAGCTAGTTATGCAAGTAAAACGAGAGCTAGAGCACTAAAATATTGATAATTTAGCCTTATTTTGTAGTTTTGGCGAATAAGTTAACCTAGAAGTTAATTTATTCCGCATTCTGAGCTTTATGCCAAGTTACAGCACGATGTCATCGACCGTTCTGATCTCAACGAAACGCAGGGTGGCGGTGGCTTCATTAACGAGCGTTGCCGCCAGCGCATCTGCCTCACGCACTGACTTGGAAAACTTCAAGCCAGCCAGCTTCTCGACTCGGGAAAGTGGCACTTGGTAGGTCTTGAACGGCCCGTATCGGAAGCCCTCTTGCGGCATCAAGCCTTCCTGGCTGAGCAAATAGGCGGTGACCAGCAGCTTCGGCGCGTTGGCATCGGTGGCAACCACAACCTTCCAGAAATCGGTCGGCACTTTGACACGGGAGTAAGCGGGGTCGGTGTCTCGAAAGACTGGGCCCGTGAAGACGGAGATTTTGAACCCCTCGGTCTTGGCGCTGTCCAGAACGTAGTCCTCCAGCGACAGCCAGGTGCGCTGGTTCAACTGCGGCATCTGCGGGATGGCATTGGTGTAGACAAACGTATCGTCCTCACCGCGCTGCGCCTCCTCCTCCGAATCCCCCCAGCCCGGGTTTTCGCGGCGAACCATATGGCCTTTGTCAAACGGCTCGGGGCCGTAGAACTCAACGTGCCCAATCTGCGCGCTCTTGGGTACCCGTGGGTCAAACCCCCACGAGTCTTTGCGCTTGAGCTTGATCTTCTTGGCACCGTCAATGTTCTCTGCGGTGAAAATCGCCATGCGGCGCGAGACACTCATTTGCACTGAAAAGTGCGTGTAGGCAAGCAGATTGCCCTGAGTTTGCGTGGCCAGCACGTCGGCAGGTTTGCTCGCTTTGGGGGGCGACACTTTTCTGCTCAAAAAGTGGGTGTCAAAACCAGTTCGCCCTGCCAACGACGCGGCGGCTCTCACCTTCTCAGTGAAGGCCTCAGTCGCCAGTGCCCCAGGCGAGCCAGCATTTGAAATCCAGGCACGCTGCGCAAGAATCGTTTTGATGACCGAGGCTTTGACGGCGTAATTGCTCTTTCTGAAAGTGCCGCCAAAATGCAGGCCCACCACCTGTTGGGTTGCCAGATCAAACACCGCCGAGCCGGAATTGCCCCCCAGCGTGGTCGCATCGTGGGTGAGGTGCCAGTCGCTGGCGCTGGATGCCTGCACCTCGCCCGGTGCAAAGCGTTTGACATCGTACACATCGCCAAAAATTTCTTTCAGCAGTACGGAATCGTAGCTCCGGTCTTTTGCCGGATAGCCCGCAACGCCAATCCGCTGCTCACTCACCACGTCGCGGCTGCTCAACACGAGCGGGGGCGGCAAGCCGGGGTCTTTGAGGATGCGCAGCACCGCGACATCGGGCGCAGTATCAGAGTCGTCAGCCATCCACAGAATTTCCATGATGCCAAACTCGCTCGATTCGCTGCCCTTGTGCTCTTCACGAAAGTCCATGCGGGTCTGGATTTTCTTGCCCACCTGGTTCAGCCGGAAGCGAAACGTCGAACCCTGGCGCTGCGCAAAGCAACTGGCAACGTGGCGGTTGGTGATGACCAGATCATCATCAATGCGCCACGCGCTGCCACACCACTCCATTGAGTCATGATCGGCGAGGTCGAGCCTGCCGACCGACCCCAGAGCGCCAATAAACGCGCGTCTTACAGGGCTGAGCCACCGCTCCGTGTCAGCAAATTTCGATTTCTCAATCAAGCCGTCCTGCACAAACAGCACGGGCCGGGTCTTCTCAAGAATGATCGCCTCGCTGATGAAACGCGAGTCGAAGAAGTCGGTATTGCCGGCGATCGAAAATGGCTCGCTCAGGTGATCCGCCAGCACCGCCGAGGAAAAACCAAGCCCGCGCACATTGGAAAGCTCCCCGCGAGCCGCCAGATCAGCCAATGAATCACGGGTCGATTTGGCCCGAAGCACGGAATTGATTCGCTGGCCTGCGCCAAAGGGTTCTACCGGGTTGTTTGTGGCCATAAATTGCTGCTGTTGGTCGGTTGTGATGACGTGGGATTCACTTGTTCAGAATACCTTCTTCATCGCAACATTGCATCCTCAATAAGGAGTAAGAAGTTGAATAGCGAGTCACGGCTAGGCTAGGCTAGGCTAGGCTAGGCTAGGCTAGGCTAGGCTAGGCTAGGATTTACTATAATTTATATAGCTACTTGTGCATATTATGTGGAGGCTAGAGCCTTAAATAACTACAATTTATGCGTTTTTTAGGGTTTCAATGCAAAAAAGTAACCTGCGAGTTAATTTTTTATAATTATTCATGCTCATGCATCAAACGCATAGTTTTAAATCAATCTGGCCTTGGACAAAGCCCGGTCGAAGTCCTACAGTGCGCAGCTTCACATAGCCCACAAGGAGCTGTTTCCATGTCTCAAGCCACAAGCCGTGCCACTGCCCACGCGGTCACCAAAACAACCGGTGTCGCGCTGCCCTCTTATCTGCAAGCCGACAAGCTCGGGCCGTGGGGCATTTACCTGCAGCAGGTGGATCGCGTCGAGCCCTACCTGGGCCATTTGGCGCGCTGGGTAGACACGCTGCGCCGCCCCAAGCGGGCGTTGATCGTGGATGTGCCAATTCAAATGGACAACGGCAGCATTTGCCACTTTGAAGGCTACCGCGTGCAGCACAACACCTCGCGCGGCCCGGGCAAGGGCGGCGTGCGATTTCATCAGGACGTGACGCTGTCTGAGGTTATGGCGCTGGCGGCGTGGATGTCGATCAAGAACGCTGCCGTCAACGTGCCCTACGGCGGTGCCAAGGGCGGCATTCGGGTGGATCCGAAGACGCTCTCACTGGGTGAGCTGGAGCGCATGACGCGCCGCTACACCAGCGAGATCGGCATCATCATCGGCCCGACCAAAGACATCCCTGCGCCGGATGTGAACACCAACGAGCAGATCATGGCCTGGATGATGGACACCTATTCCATGAACGAAGGTGCCACCGCCACCGGCGTGGTGACGGGCAAGCCGATTGACCTGGGCGGCTCACTTGGGCGGCGCGATGCCACCGGGCGCGGCGTGTTCACCGTGGGCGTGGAGGCGGCGCAACACATCAGCATGGAGATCACCCAAGCGCGCATCGCCGTGCAGGGCTTTGGCAACGTCGGCGGCGTGACGGGGCGGCTGTTTGCCGAAGCGGGCGCCACGGTGGTAGCGGTGCAAGACCATGGTGGCACGATCTACCGCGCCGCAGGGCTGGACGTGCCCGCCCTGCTCGCCCACGTCGCCAAGGCCGGCAGTGTGGCGGGCTTCAGCCAAGCCGAGGTGATCGCCAACAATCTGTTCTGGGAGGTCGATTGCGACATCATGATCCCGGCCGCGCTGGAGCAGCAAATCAACGAAGTCAACGCGCCAAAAATTAAAGCCAGGATGATCATTGAAGGTGCCAACGGCCCCACCACGCCAGCGGCAGACGACATCCTGCAAGAACGCAACATCCTGGTGCTGCCCGACGTGATTGCCAACGCAGGCGGCGTGACGGTCAGCTACTTCGAGTGGGTGCAGGACTTCTCCAGCTTCTTCTGGAGCGAAGACGAAATCAACGCCCGCCTGGTGCGCATCATGAAAGAAGCTTTTGCGGGTGTCTGGCAAGTGGCGCAGGACAACCAGGTGAGCCTGCGCACCGCGACGTTCATTGTGGCTTGCAAGCGGATTTTGCATGCGCGGGAGTTGCGGGGGTTGTATCCTTGAACCCCGACCGGTCGGCTACTGCAACGGCCCTTTAAGTGCATCGGGCACGAAGAACGGCATGACGGCGATGCCCTCTTCGATCAGCGCTTGCGTTTCATCCGGCGTAGCCTTGCCGCGAATGCCGCGTTCCTCGGTCTCGCCATAGTGAATCTTGCGCGCCTCTTCAGCGAATTTGTCACCCACGTCTTGTGTGTTGGCCAGGATTTTGCGGGTCATGGCCATCCAGGCGGCCGCCATGACCTGCTCGGCGGAAGCCACGGTCGCAACATCGGCACTTGATGGGGAGGCTTCCCCTTTGGAAGAGAGTTCGACGATGTCGCGCAAGCTACTTTCACTGCTTTCACTGCTTTTGCCAAAATTGAGCCTTGGCGCACTCAATCGCTTGGTGATTTCAGCGTTACTGCACAGGGGGCACTGCACCAAGCCGCGGCCTAACTGATCCTGAAAATCACCCTCAGACCCAAACCAGCCTTCAAACACATGGCTGTGCGCGCACTGAAGATCCAAAACTTTCATGACGGGTGCTTAAGCAGGTAGCGGTAGATAAAACCGGGGAATGCGAAGGTAACGAACAGAGTCGCCGTAATCGCATAAAACTCCCAACGCTGGGGAGCGATTTGCCCGGCACGCTGCTCCAGCGCCAGGCCAATGCCGCCTGCGATGACGTAAAAGATCAACAACTCAAGCAGGCGCAGCCATGGCGTTTTGGGTTTACTCAATGAAAACACGCAAAGCAGCCGCTGGCTCACAAAGGGCAAGTTTGCCGCACACAGCGCGGTGATTACCAAAGTCCAGACTGCAAATGTTTGTGACATGACGTGATTGTGATAAGGGAACAAGAGCTTATGTTCAAGCGGGATTTGAAGCCGCGATGGACATACGGTTTTAGGCTTAACTTCCCAACACCTGTTTCATGGCATCAAAGCACAGCGTCATCAAGCCGCTGGGCGCCAAGCCCAAAACCAACACCAGCGCGCCATTGATGGTCAGCACGGTGCGCACGTCCATCGGGGCAGACACAGTGGTGGCCGTGCTGGGCTCGTCAAAATACATCACTTTGATCACGCGCAGGTAGTAAAACGCACCAATCAAGCTCATCACCACGGCAAACACGGCCAAGCCGATATCCAACGCCTGCCCAGAGGCAATCAAGGCCTGCAACACCGATAGTTTGGCGTAAAACCCGACCATCGGTGGAATGCCCGCCAAGGAGAACAGGCAAATGGCCATGATCGCCGCATACAGCGGGCTGCGTTGGTTGAGCCCGGCAAAATCAGAAATCTCCTCGCTCTCAAACCCATCACGCGCCAACAGCAAGATGATGCCGAAGCTAGCGAGGGTCGTGAGCACATAAGTGATCACATAAAACATGGAGGCGCTGTAGGCATTGGCGGCTGACAGCGTGTTGCCGTTGATCACGCCCGACATCAAGCCCAAGAGCACAAAGCCCATTTGCGAAATGGTCGAATAGGCCAGCATGCGTTTGAGGTTGGTCTGCGCAATCGCCGCCAGATTGCCCAGCACCAGCGAGCCCACGCTCAGGATGGCCAACATCTGCTGCCAGTCCGGAGCCAGCGGCAGCAAGCCCTCCACCAGCAGGCGGATGCAGATCGCGAAGGCCGCCAGCTTGGGCGCACCGCCGATCAGCAAGGTGACCACGGTGGGAGCGCCCTGGTAGACATCGGGAATCCACATGTGAAATGGAACTACTCCGAGTTTGAATGCCAAGCCTGCGACCACGAACACCAAACCAAACACCAGAACGCGGTGATCGACATTGCCGGAGTTGATGGCCTTGAACACGGCGTTGATATCCAGCGAACCCGTCGCGCCATACATCATCGACAGACCGTACAGCAAGAAGCCGGACGCCATGGCCCCGAGAACAAAATACTTCATGGCCGCCTCGGTAGCCGTGGCATGGTCACGACGCAGTGCCACCAACGCGTAGCTGCACAGGGTCAACAGCTCCAGCCCCATGTAGAGCACCAAAAAATTGTTGCCAGAGATCATCACGAACATACCCAGCAGCGCGAACATGCTCAATGAAAACAACTCACCGCCACGCAACATGTCACGCGCTGCTGCATACGGGCGGCCGTATACCAGGGTGATCATCACCGCCAAGCTGGCAAAGCATTTCAGCCAGTTGCCCATGGCATCACTGACCACCATGTTGCCAAAGCCATAGCTCGTCTGACCACCGCTGGCGTACAGTGCCTGGATGAGCGCGACGATGCCCAATGTGATCAGCGTCAGCACATAGGTAAGCGTACGCTGGGCGCTCTTGACCCCGAGGTCTATCAGCGCGATCACGCAGCCCATTACGGCCAAAATGATTTCTGGGTAAACCGTGATCCAACTTATTTTGTCAATCATTGCCACAGTTTCTCAATTCAGCTTGGACGTTGCAACGTGCTTGAGCAGCTCGGCAACGGAAGTGTCCATCACATCGGTGAAGGGCTTGGGGTAAACGCCCATCCAAAGCACGGCAATCGCAAGCAACGAGAGCATCAAAAACTCGCGCGCATTGATGTCGATCAACGCCTTCACATCTTCATTGGCGACCGGCCCCAAGTACACGCGCTTGTACATCCAAAGCGTATAGGCCGCACCGAACACCAAGGCGCTGGCCGCTGCAAACCCGAGCCAGAAATTGGCTTTGACCGCGCCCAGAATTACCATCCATTCACCGACAAAACCTGCCGTGGCGGGCAAGCCGCAATTGGCCATGGCAAACAGCAAGGCAAAGGCGGAGAAATTGGGCATGGTGTTGACGACACCGCCATAGTTTGCAATTTCACGCGAATGCACTCGGTCGTACAGCACGCCAATGCAAAGAAACATGGCGGCAGATACAAATCCATGCGCGATCATCTGCACCAGCCCGCCGGAGACACCCAGGTCGTTGAAAATAAAGAAACCCAGCGTCACAAAACCCATGTGCGCCACGGAGGAGTAGGCCACCAGCTTTTTCATGTCCTGCTGAACCATGGCCACCAGCCCGACATACACAATCGCGATGACTGACAGCGCAATGATCAACCAAGCCCACTCACGCGCGGCATCCGGCGCGATCGGAATCGAGAGCCGCAGGAAGCCGTAAGCACCGAGTTTGAGCATGATGGCCGCCAGCACGGCCGAGCCACCGGTGGGTGCCTCCACGTGTACATCGGGCAGCCAGGTGTGTACCGGCCACATCGGAACCTTGACTGCAAAGGCTGCTAAAAACGCGAAGAAAAGCAGCGTTTGCGCGCTGCTGCTCAACGGCAACTTGTGCCATGTCAAGATATCGAAACTGCCGCCCGACTTGGTGTACAGGAAGATCAACGCTATCAACATCAAGAGCGAACCCAACAGCGTGTACAGAAAGAACTTGAAGGCCGCATAGATTTTGTTAGGGCCGCCCCAAATGCCGATGATCAGGTACATCGGGATCAGCGTGGCTTCAAAAAACACGTAAAACAACAGGCCGTCAAGTGCGCAGAAGACACCAATCATCAAGCCGCTCAAAATCATGAACGCGCCCATGTACTGGTTGACGCGCTGGGTAATCGCCTCCCAGCCGGCAATCACCACGACGACGTTGATAAAGGCGGTCAACGGAACAAACCACAGCGAGATGCCATCCAGCCCCAGGTGGTAATTGACGTTGAAACGGCTGATCCACGGAGCTTTTTCAACGAACTGCATGGCGGCACTGCCGAGCTGAAATCCGCTCAACAACGGCAAGGTGACCAACAGGCTTACCACAGCGCCCACCAAGGCCACCCAACGCACGGCCCGCGCCTGCTCGTCACGGCCCAGGGCCAGCAGCACAACACCAAAAGCAATCGGCGTCCAAATCGCCAGGCTCAACAAACCCATTTTTATGATTCTCCGATCACGTACACGATATCTGGTGGTACTGGTTCAATACATGGTGACTCAATTGACATGACCCGAGCCATCATTTCAACCAGACAAAGTAGGTCATCAGCACAAAAATTCCGAGAATCATCGCCAATGCATAGTGGTAAAGGTAGCCCGTTTGAAACCAGCGCACTATGCCTGAAAAGGCACCCACAACTTTCCAGGAGCCGTTGACCAGCGTGCCATCAATCACGGCCTGATCGCCGCCCTTCCAAAGCGCGGTACCCAAGCCCCGAGCACCTTTGGCCAGTACGTTTTCATTGAACCAGTCCATGTAGTATTTGTTCTCAAGCAGGGTGTAGACAGGCATGACCCGGGCTTTGATGGCCGAAGGCAGCGCCGGGTTGATGACGTACATGTAATAAGCCAAAGCGACCCCTGCCACAGCCAGCCAGAGCGGTGCCGTTGTGAATGCGTGCAACACCATGCCTGTGGGGCCATGAAACGCCTTCGCCAACTCAAGCATGCCGGGGTGTTTGGCCAAATCGACAAATATTCCGTCGCTGAACAAGTGGCCAAACAACATGGGGGTGATCGTGAAATAGCCAATCAACACCGAGGGGATGGCCAGCAAAACCAGCGGCACCCAAACCACCCACGGCGATTCATGGGGCTTGGCGTGGGCGTCGTGTGACTCATGGTGATGATCGTGGTCAACATCGGGATTCTGGTCAAACCGCTCCTTGCCGTGAAAAACCAGAAAGTACATTCGAAAGGAATAAAAGGCGGTCACAAACACGCCGGACAGCACCGCAAAGTAGGCAAAGCCTGCTGCCGGTAGATGGCTGAAATGCACCGCCTCGATGATGCTGTCTTTCGAGTAGAAGCCTGCGAAAAACGGCGTGCCAATCAGCGCCAAAGAGCCCAGCAATGACGTAATCCAGGTGACGGGCATGTACTTGCGCAGGCCGCCCATCCAGCGAATGTCCTGGTTGTGGTGAACACCCATGATCACCGAACCCGCCGCGAGGAACAGCAAGGCTTTGAAGAAAGCGTGCGTCATCAGGTGAAACACCGCGACGGAGTAGGCAGAAGCACCCAAGGCCACGGTCATGTAGCCCAACTGCGACAGTGTCGAATACGCCACCACCCGCTTGATGTCGTTTTGAATAATGCCCAGAAAGCCCATGAACAGGGCAGTGATGGCACCGATTACCAGAATGAAATTGAGTGCGGTATCGCTCATCTCGAACAGAGGCGACATCCGCGCCACCATGAAGATGCCCGCCGTCACCATGGTCGCCGCGTGAATAAGGGCAGAGATGGGTGTGGGACCTTCCATGGAGTCTGGCAACCAGACGTGCAGCGGAAACTGCGCCGACTTTCCCATCGCCCCGATAAACAGGCAGATGCAGATGACGGTGATCAGCATCCAGTTCGTGCCAGGCAGCAGGAGCGCCGCCAGTTCATCGCGCTTGGCGAACGCCTCGCCATAGTTCAAGGTGCCCGCATAGGCCGCGATCAAACCGATACCCAGAATGAATCCGAAATCGCCCACCCGGTTCACGAGGAAAGCCTTCATGTTGGCGAAGATCGCGGTGGGCTTGTTGAACCAGAAGCCGATGAGCAGATAGGACACCAAGCCCACCGCCTCCCAGCCGAAGAAAAGTTGAAGCATGTTATTGCTCATCACCAGCATCAACATCGAGAACGTGAACAGCGAGATGTAGGCAAAGAAACGGTTGTAGCCCTCATCTTCTTTCATGTAGCCGATGGTGTAGACGTGAACCATCAACGAGACGAAGGTGACTACACACATCATCATGGCAGTCAACCCGTCCACCAGGAATCCAATTTCCATCTTCAGACCACCCACCACCATCCAGGTGTAGAGAGTCTC
>JANOTE010000624.1:0-2066 GCA_031416195.1 Rhodoferax sp. | reverse complement strand
GTGACGTTGAGCAGTTAAAAGCCGCCGCGCTGCCCGCCTTGCAGCCTGCGCGCACCGAGCCGGACACCCAATAGGTTAAAAGCATTAAAATTAACCTGAGGGTTAATTTCTACCCAAAATTCACATAAATCAAGTAAATTGTGGACAAAATATGGCCTTAGCTCACGTACATATTGCTTAACTAGCTACTATTACTATAGTATATTAATGCATTGCCTGACTTCAATGTGACCGACACCGACACCGACACCGACACCGACTTCATGACCGCCGCTCTCGCGCAGGCCCGCCTCGCAGGTGCGGCAGGCGAAGTGCCCGTGGGTGCGGTGGTCGTCAAAAACGGGCAAATCATCGCCACTGGCCGCAACTCGCCAATCGCCGCACACGACCCGACAGCGCATGCCGAGATCAATGCATTGAGAGAAGCCTCCCGCGTACTGGGCAACTATCGGCTGGACGGCTGCGAGCTGTTCGTCACGCTGGAGCCCTGCGCCATGTGTGCCGGCGCGATGCTGCACGCGCGGTTGCAGCGCGTTATTTTTGGCGCACCAGACCCGAAAACTGGCGCGGCGGGCTCGGTGTTTGATGTATTGGGTCACCATCAACTTAACCACCAGACGGCAGTGCAGGGCGGCGTGCTGGCAGCCCAATGCAGCGAGCTGCTGCAAGGCTTTTTTCAAACTCGACGCACCCAGGCCAAGGCTGAAAATCACATGAACCATCCTCTTCGAGACGATGCGCTGCGCACCCCGGACGCTCAGTTTGCCGGCCTGCCCGATTACCCGTGGGCATCGCAGTACGTGAGTGATCTGCCATCGCTGCAAGGGCTGCGGATGCACTACCTGAATGAGGGTCTGGATGAGGGCAGGGCGATTGCACAAGTCGCGCAAACTACCTATCTGTGCCTGCACGGCAACCCGGCTTGGAGTTATCTTTATCGCAAGATGATCCCCATTTTTTTGTCCGCAGGAGGTCGCGTGGTGGCACCGGATTTGATCGGTTTTGGCAAAAGCGACAAGCCCAAGCGCGATGATGCACACAGCTTCACCTGGCATCGCCAAACGCTGCTTGATTTGGTGGAACGTCTTGATCTGAATAATGTGGTGCTGGTGGTGCAGGACTGGGGTGGCCTGCTGGGCTTGACGCTACCGCTCGCTAAACCAGAGCGATATAAAGGCCTGCTGGTAATGAATACTCTGTTGGCAACTGGCGAGCAGCCGCTGTCGCCAGGCTTCTTGGCGTGGCGCGAGATGTGTGCCAAGAACCCGCAGTTCGACATTGCCAAGTTGTTCGCGCGCGGCAACCCGCACATGAGCAAAGACGAATGCGCCGCCTACATGGCTCCGTTCCCGGACGCTGGCCACAGAGCCGCCACTCGTGCCTTTCCCGCGATCGTGCCCGAGTTCGCCGATTCAGACGGGGCGGCGATCTCAGGCCAAGCCCGCGACTTCTGGATGAACCAGTGGACCGGCCAAACCATGGTGGCGATTGGCGTTCAGGATCCGGTGCTCGGGTCTGTTGTCATGCATCATCTCAGGTCGCAAATCCGCAATTGCCCCGAACCGATGCTGCTTCCTGCCGCTGGTCATTTTGTGCAAGAACACGGGCAAGACATTGCGCAGGCCGCCATCCGATACTTCAAATGACAAAAAAATACATCTACATCTATTCACCGTCCGGCGCGGTACGCGACAAAGCCGCTTTTCGCCGTGGCATTGCGCGACTTAAGACACTAGGGCATGAGGTTGAGATCGATGCAGACGCGTTGACCAGCCACCAGCGCTTTGCGGGCGACGATGCCACTCGGCTGGTCGCCATTCACCGGGCGGCAGGCAGCGGTTGCGACGTGGCACTCATCACCCGTGGCGGTTACGGGTTGACGCGGATTCTGGACGGGATCAACTACAAGGCGGTTGCCAAATCGATTGACCGTGGCACTCAGTTTGTGGGTTTGAGCGACTTTACCTCCTTCAATCTGGCGGTATTGGCCAAGACTGGCAAGACAACCTGGGCCGGGCCTGCATTGTGCGAAGGCTTTGGTGCCAACGATCAGGCCGACGAGGCCG
>JANOTE010000623.1:0-3627 GCA_031416195.1 Rhodoferax sp. | reverse complement strand
CGACAGAACAATCTGTCATGGCGGCTATCGACGGCTTGAACCGTGACCTGACAATCCTGCTGATTGCTCACCGGTTGACTACCGTCAGACACTGCGATGTGATTGTCGAACTTGCCCGCGGCGTCGTCACGGCACAAGGTCGCTATGACGAATTGATCAACAAGAGCGCCAGCTTTCGCCAATTGGCAGCGGCAGCGTCATGAGTGTAATGACTTTCCACACCACGCCGTTGCAAGGCGTCATGGTCGCAAAGACCATGCAATTTTCCGACCATCGTGGTGCATTCAGCCGGCTTTTCTGCGAGCAGGACCTTGCTGCAATCATCGGTGAACGCCGCATTTTGCAGGTTAACCACTCGCGTACCCGCGCGCAAGGCGCGATCCGCGGTCTCCACTTTCAGCGCGCTCCGCACGCCGAAATGAAATTTGTGCGCTGCATTGCCGGGCGGGTATGGGATGTGGCCGTTGACTTGCGCCAGAGCTCACCAACCTTTTTGCGCTGGCACGCAGAAGTACTGTCACCGCAGAACGGGCGAATGCTGGTGGTGCCGGAAGGCTGCGCCCACGGCTTTCAGGTTCTTGAAGAAAACAGCGAGATGCTTTACCTGCATACCGCCATGTACCAGCCAAGCGCCGAGGGCGGTATCGCATTTGACGACCCTGCGCTCGCCATCACCTGGCCGCTCCCCCCCACAGACGTTTCCGAAGGCGACCGCCACAGGCGACACATCACCCATGAATTCACAGGACTAGCCGCATGAATTGCCGTCACTGCAACAAACCACTGCAACACGTCTTTCTCGACCTCGGCTTTGCGCCTCCGTCCAACGCGTACCTGAGCAAGGAGCAGCTGACTCAGCCCGAGGTCTACCTGCCACTCAAGCTTTTTGTTTGCGATGAATGCTGGCTGGTACAGACCGAAGACTTCACCCGGGCCGACGACTTGTTCCGCTACGACTATGCCTATTACTCGTCAACATCGAGCAGCTGGCTGGAGCATGCCGCTCGCTATACGACCGATATCACCAAGCGCTTTGGACTTGGCTCCGAAAGCTTTGTAATCGAAGTGGCCTCCAACGACGGCTACCTGCTGCGTAATTTTCTACCGCCCGGAATTCCCTGCCTTGGCATCGAACCGACCGAAGGCACGGCCAAAGCAGCAGAAAACCTTGGCATTCCGGTCCTACGGGAGTTCTTTGGGGATGCACTGGCGAAACGCCTAGCCAAGGACGGCAAACAGGCCGACCTGATCGTTGGTAACAACGTTTATGCGCACGTACCCGACATCAATGATTTCACCCGTGGCCTGAAGTCCGTGTTGAAGCCATCGGGCGTCATAACGCTTGAATTTCCCCATCTCAAACAATTGATCGAACACAGCCAATTCGACACGGTTTATCACGAACACTTCTCTTACTTGTCACTCCAAAGCGTCAGTCGTATCTTCGAGAAAGCGGGCTTACGTGTTTGGGATGTCGAAGAACTCACTACCCACGGTGGCAGCCTTCGCGTCTACGGTTGCCATAGTGAAGATCGCCGGCCAAATACTGCTGCTGTCGCACGCATCCTCGCAGATGAAGTCGAGCACGGTTTGCGTAATCTGAAGACATATCTCGGCTTTCAACCAAAAGCCGATCGCGTGAAAGACGATTTACTCACATTTTTGATTGCACAGAAGCAAGCAGGCAACAAGGTGGCCGCGTATGGCGCGGCAGCTAAAGGCAACACACTTCTAAACTATGCAGGCGTCAAACCCGACTTACTCTCCTATGTCTGCGATGCCGCCCCGTCCAAACAAGGAAAGTTTTTACCTGGCGCACACATACCCATTCTCCCGCCGACCGCCCTCGTAGAGCACAAGCCGGACGTCGTTTTAATCCTACCCTGGAATATCGCGCAGGAGGTTATCCAACAGCAAACCGATGTGGTGCGTTGGGGGGGTAAATTCGTGGTTGCCGTGCCAAATCTAAGAATTCTCGACTGACTCGCAAAAGACATGACTATTCAGATTCATCCCACCGCGCGCGTATCTGCTCTTGCCGATATTGAAGACTCTGTTCGCGGAAGTCTGATATCGATTGGCGAGCATTCGGTTATTGATAGCTTTGTGAAAGTGAAGCCTGCTGGCGGCACCGGAAATGTTTTGATTGGTAAGCACACAACCATCAACTCTGGCTGTGTGATCTATACCGGGCATGGGGTCACGATAGGCAACTCGGTTGCCGTTGCGGCAAACTGTGTTTTTGCGCCAGTCAATCACGAAGTCAGCGATGCCCAAAAACTTATTCGCGAGCAGGGATTTATGCCGTCTCGAGGAGGAATCGTGATTGAAGACGATGTCTGGATTGGCGCTGGCTGTGTGCTGTTGGATGGAACTGTCTTGCGCCAAGGGGCTGTCATAGGTGCGATGACTCTTGTGATGGGCGAAGTCAAGGCATACGGCATCTATGCGGGGAACCCGATGCGTCAGATTGGCTCGCGTAAATGAAATTCACGGTTTTCGGCGCCAACGGTTTTATAGGAGGCAAGACTGCCAGCCATCTACGCCTGCTCGGTCACGATGTCAACACGCCCGAACGGGATACGATGTTCGACCACTCCAGCGAACTGGGACACGTCATTTATGCCATCGGATTGACCGCTAGCTTTCGCACGCGTCCCCATGAAACCATCGACGCTCATGTTGGTGTTTTATCGAAATTACTAAAGCACTCACGCTTCGATTCGTGGTTATATCTGTCGAGCACACGGGTTTATGGCGGTCTTGGACCTAATGGAAATACATTTGAAGAGGCGCACATTCCGGTCCGCCCTTCTGCAGACAGCCTGTATGACTTAAGCAAATTGTTGGGCGAGTCCCTGTGTTTGGCACACCCGGCATCTAGTGTCCGCGTGGCAAGACTATCGAACGTCTACGGCGTGGGACAAAGTGAAACCAACTTCCTTGGCTCCCTTATCAAGGACATTCGGCAAACCGGAACAGTTTTAGTTCGAGAAAGCAACACGTCGTCAAAAGACTACGTAAGCATCGAGGATGTAGTTTCTTTACTCGAAAAAATTGCCAGAGCTGGCAGACGTCGCGTCTACAACATTGGAAGCGGCAAACAGACAACACACGCCGAACTCGCCGGGCTCCTAAAAATACTAGCCAACGCCAATGTCGTTTTTGAGCAAAGTGCCCCAGAGCGAATCTTCCCGCGAATCAACATTGAATCGGTGGCCAATGAATTCCAATATCGGCCCGCAAGCCTTAAGAACGGTTTGGAATCGCTGTTCCCTGCAAGTCCACTCACATAAAACCGGAGTAAATTTTGAACAATACCCCCCTCAACCTGATCGCTGCTTTCGAGGCCGAAAAGCAGTCCACGATCGCCGGTTACGCGAAAAACAAGGACTGGCAAAAAATTTCTGCGCAGTGGATGTCCCATGCATTCCATTCGCGCTACATGTACAACTTCTCATGGCAAGGCCGCCCGATCATCCAGACGCCGGTCGATATGGTTGCCACGCAGGAATTGATTTGGCAGGTTAAACCGGACCTCATCATTGAGACAGGAATTGCGCATGGCGGATCGTTACTGATGAGCGCTGCCATGCTAGCACTGATTGACTACTGTGAGGCGGTTGA
>JANOTE010000622.1:0-6329 GCA_031416195.1 Rhodoferax sp. | reverse complement strand
AGTAGTCATAGCCTTTGATTTTAAGCGGGCTGACATAGAGCCAACCACCTGTCGGCATCCAATCCCACGGTGATCTGCCCGGCAGACCAACTCACCACAGGCCGCTTGATCACACTGGAGTTCAACAAGATCACCCGCTTCGCACTGGCATCGTCCATCACGCTGGCCTGCGTGGCGGCATCCAGGGTACGCCAGGTGGTGCCCTTGCGATTGACGAGTTTTTCCCATCCGAGCGAATCGATCCACAGATCAAGCTGGCGTTCAGGCACACCCAGCTTTTTGAAGTCGTGAAATTTATAATTCATGCCTTGCGCAGCCAACCAGACGCGCGCCTTTTTGACGGTATCGCAATTGGGGATGCCGTAAACGGTGATGGTTTTTGATGTCATGACGACGATCATGCCGCAACCCTGGGCGACAATTCAATTCGCCATGAACGCCACCTCATCAAAATCACCCCAAACGCTGGACGAGTGGCTCGCCCACTGCGAGCAGCTGCATCCGGTCGCCATCGACATGGGGCTGGAGCGCGTCAAAGTGGTGGCAGACCGCATGGCGCTCAGGCTCAATTGCCCGGTTATCACGGTCGCGGGCACCAATGGCAAGGGCTCGACCTGCGCGATGCTGGAGTCGATTTTGCGGCAGGCAGGCTATCGCACGGGGATGTACACCTCGCCGCATTTGGTGCGATTTGAGGAACGGCTGCGTTTGGGTGGTGATATGGTTGATGCTGCTGAATTGGTAGCGTCTTTCGCAACGGTTGCGAGAGCCAGAGTTCAAAATGATGAAGTTTCTCTGACTTATTTTGAATTTTCGACTTTGGCGATTCTGGACGTGATGGCGCGCTCCAATCTGGATGTGGCGATTCTGGAAGTGGGCCTGGGTGGGCGGCTGGACGCAGTGAACATTATCGATACGGATTGCGCGGTCATCACCAGTATTGACCTGGATCACATGGCGCTCCTGGGCGACAACCGCGAGAGCATCGGCTTTGAGAAAGCCGGCATCATGCGAGCAGGGCGACCGGTGGTGGTGAGCGACCCTGTGCCGCCGCAAAGTGTGTTGGATCGCGCGAAAGAGATCGGTGCCGATTTGTGGCAATTTGGGCATGACTTCAATTTCAACGGTGACAAACAACAGTGGGGCTGGGTCGCTGCAAAAAGCCGAGGAGGCCGACGTTACAGCGGCTTGGCCTACCCCGCGTTGCGCGGTGCCAATCAACTGGTGAATGCAGCGGGCGTGCTGGCCGCGCTTACGGCCTTGCGCGACAAACTGCCGGTGACCGCGCAGGCTGTGCGCAACGGCTTCGCTTTTGTGGAACTGCCGGGGCGGTTCCAGATCATTCCCGGCCAGCCGCAATTGGTATTGGACGTGGCGCACAACCCGCATTCGGTCGCAGCACTTGCAGCAAATCTGGATGCGATGGGCTTCTTCCCGACGACGCACGGCGTGTTGGGCGCCATGGCTGACAAAGACCTGGGGCCAATGCTGGCGAAAATCAATCCGCTGATCGACAAGTGGTACTTCACCGATCTGCCTACGCCAAGGGCTGAATCAGCCGTCAATCTGCAAGTCAAATGGCGTTCCCAAAACACCCGCACTGATGTTACCTGTTCAAACTTTGCAAGCCCTGCAACCGCCCTGCAAGCGGCCATCGACGCCGCGGAGGCCACTGATAGAATTGTGGTCTTCGGTTCCTTCTACACAGTCGGCGGCGTTTTGCAGAACGGCGTGCCGCGACTCCAGGCAAAACATCTCCTACCTGACTAGCCAGCGTTCAAACAGATTCTCATCGACATGGCCATTTTCAAGTTCCGCAAGGGTGGCGATGACGCTGTCAGCTCTGCTGCGCCGCTGGAGAGCGTTGATGCCCTGCGCAGGCGGGCGATGCACCGGCTGATTGGCGCGGTGGTGCTGGTGGTGGCCGGCGTGATCGGATTCCCGATGTTGTTTGACAACCAGCCCCGGCCCATCGCCGTGGATATTCCCATCGAAATCCCAGACAAAGAAAAATCACGACCCATCGTGCTGCCTGTCGCGCCGCCAGTGGCGCAAAATGCCCCTGCGCCCGCACTGGCATCACCTGCAGCCAGCACTGCATCGGTCTTGTCAAAGGAGTCCGTGGCAGACGCAAAACCTGTCGAAAAAGTTCTGACACCGCCTGTCAAGAAATCATCTGAACCCGAAAGAATAGCCGTGTCTGCGGCTCCAAAACCATTGGCACAACCCAATTCAGCAGCGGATACTGCCAAGGCACAAGCGTTGCTGGAAGGAAAGGCAACAGCTTCGCCCAACGCTGGCGCACCTGCGACAGAAGGTCGATTTGTGGTGCAGGTGGGTGCCTTTGCGGATGCCACCAAAGCCAAGGAGGCGCGCACGAAGCTCGAACGCGCAGGCCTTAAAACCTACACCCAGGTGGTGGAGACGAAAGACGGGCCACGCACGCGTGTGCGAGTGGGGCCGTTTGACAATAAGGCGCAAGCGGAAATATCAGCTGCAAAAATCAAAGCGCTGGATTTGCCCGCCTCCATCCTGGTGCTGTAGGACTGCACGCGGTCATGGCGGCGTTGGATTGGTTTTTTTTGGTCGTGCTATGCGTCTCTTTGCTGCTGGGTGCATTGCGGGGTTTGGTGTTTGAAATGCTGTCGCTGGCGGCCTGGGTTGCTGCTTTTTTTGTCGCCCAGTGGTTCGCTGCCGATGTGGCGCAGTGGTTGCCGATGATGGGTGCCGCAGAGCCGTTGCGGTATGCCGCAGGGTTTTTGCTCACGTTCATGGTCGCAGCATTTGCTGGCGGTTTGGTGGCGGTGTTCGTAAAAAAACTGATCACGGTGGCGGGCTTGGCCCCGGTGGATCGCGTGCTGGGTTCAGTCTTCGGGCTGGTGCGCGGTGTGGTTTTGTTGTTGGCGGTAGCGGTTGTGATTGCCATGACACCGCTGAAAAGCAGCGTTTGGTGGAATGAGTCGGTCGGTGCAGGCTTCCTGGGCGTTGTGCTCAAGGGATTGAAGCCACTCGTGCCGCAGGAATTTGGAAAGTACTTGCCCTAATGTGTGGAATCGTCGGCGTTGTCAGCAACGCACCTGTCAACCAGCTTATCTATGACGCGCTGCTGCTGTTGCAGCACCGTGGTCAGGATGCGGCGGGCATCGTCACGCAGCAGGAGCGCAAGTTCTTCATGCACAAGGCCAAGGGCATGGTGCGCGATGTGTTTCGCACCCGCAATATGCGTTCATTGCCCGGCAACTGCGGCCTGGGTCAGGTGCGCTATCCCACGGCGGGCAACGCCTACAGTGAAGAAGAAGCGCAACCGTTTTACGTCAATGCGCCGTTTGGCATCGTGCTGGTACACAACGGCAACTTGACCAATGCCCACGCGCTGAAGGACGAGCTGTTCAGCACAGACCATCGCCACATCAACACCGAGAGCGACTCTGAAGTGCTGCTCAATGTGCTGGCCCACGAGATCGAAAAAACCACGCGCGGCTTGCCTTTGCAGCCGGCCGATATTTTTGCCGCTGTCAAAAATGTACACAAGCGCGTGAAGGGCTCCTATGCGGTGATTGCCTTGATCGCAGGCCACGGCGTGCTGGCCTTTCGCGACCCGTTTGGCATTCGGCCCCTGTGCATGGGGCGCAGCAACGATGGTTCTGGCACCGTGCTGCTGGCCAGCGAGTCGGTTGCGCTGGAAGGCACCGCGCACACGTTTGAGCGCAATATTGACCCCGGCGAGGCGGTGTTCATCGACTTGCAGGGCCAAGTGCATGCACAGCAGTGCGCGGACAAGCCGCAGTTGAACCCCTGCATTTTTGAATTCGTCTATTTGGCGCGGCCAGACTCGGTGATGGACGGCATCTCGGTCTACCAAGCCCGGCTGAACCTGGGTGAGGCGCTGGCCAAGCGGGTCATCTCCACCGTGCCACCGAATGAAATTGACGTGGTGATCCCCATCCCTGAATCAAGCCGCCCCAGTGCCGCGCAGCTGGCGCAACTGCTGGGCCTTCCTTACCGCGAAGGTTTTGTGAAAAATCGCTACGTGGGGCGCACCTTCATCATGCCGGGCCAGTCGGTTCGCAAGAAGTCTGTGCGGCAAAAACTCAATGCGATTGTGAGTGAGTTTAAAGGCCGCAATGTGCTCTTGGTAGACGACTCCATCGTGCGCGGCACCACCAGCCAGGAGATTGTGCAGATGGCGCGCGACGCGGGCGCGCGCAAGGTGTACCTGGCCAGCGCCGCACCTCCTGTGCGTTACCCCAATGTATATGGCATCGATATGCCGACCTCTACCGAGTTGGTGGCGCACAACCGCACCGTGGCGCAAATCCAGCAAATCATTGGCTGCGATGCGCTGATTTATCAGGAGGTTGATGGCATGAAAAAGGCCATCGGCAAGCTCAGCACTCGCATCAAAGATTTTGATGCCTCCTGCTTTGATGGCGTTTACGTGACGGGCGACATCACCTCAGAAGACATTGCCCGCATGAATGAAACCCGGGTCGCTGAAGTCGAAAATCAGGACGACAACTCGCGCCTGGCTTTACCAAATCCGGCTTGATGATCATGAGTTCGACCGCAACCTGCGTCCGTACCCGCACCCGTTTCGCCCCGTCGCCTACGGGCTTCATCCACCTGGGCAATATCCGCTCGGCTCTGTATCCTTGGGCGTTTGCGCGTGCTACCGGTGGCGATTTCATCCTTCGCATTGAAGACACCGACGAAGTTCGCTCCACCCAAGCGGCCGTGGATGTCATCATCGAAAGCATGTCCTGGCTGGGGCTGTATTACGACGAAGGCCCGTTCTACCAGATGCAGCGTATGGACCGCTATCGTGAAGTGCTGGCGCAGCTTTTGGCATCCGGTCACGTGTACCCCTGCTACATGAGCGTGGCCGAGCTGGATGCCCTGCGCGAACGTCAGACTGAAGCCAAAGAAAAACCGCGCTATGACGGCACCTGGCGTCCTGAGCCAGGCAAGACTTTGCCCCAAGTGCCAGACGGCGTGCAACCCGTGCTGCGCTTCAAGAACCCGCAGGGTGGTGTGGTTGCGTGGGATGACAAGGTCAAAGGCCGCATCGAAATCAGCAACGACGAACTGGACGATCTGGTTATCGCCCGCCCGGCACCGCTTGGCCAAGTTGGCACACCCACCTACAACTTCTGCGTGGTGGTGGACGACCTTGACATGGCCATCACCCACGTCATTCGCGGTGACGACCACGTCAACAACACGCCGCGCCAGATCAACATTTTCAAAGCCCTGGGCAAAGCGCCACCGGTGTACGCGCATTTGCCCACCGTGCTCAACGCCAACGGTGAAAAAATGAGCAAACGCAGCGGAGCCAAGCCCGTCACGCAGTTTGCTGCAGAAGGCTTTCTGCCTGAGGCGGTGGTGAATTATTTGGCGCGCTTGGGCTGGAGTCACGGTGATGACGAAATCTTCAGCCGGGCCCAGTTCATCGAATGGTTCAACCTCGATCATCTGGGCAAGAGTGCGGCGCAATTTGATGAGATCAAACTGCGTTGGGTCAACGCCCAGCATTTGAAGGCGATGGCCGACGACGCGCTGGCGGCGCTGGTCGCGGATCAATTGAAAAAACGGGGCACGGTCGCTGATGATCGGCTGGCGCGTGTCTGCGCCTTGTTCAAAGATCGTTGTGACACCACAGTGGCGCTTGCGGACTGGGCGCAGATTTTTTACCATGATGTTGTGGTCAAACCGGAAGACCGCAGCCAGTATGTGACCGGAGCGGTCAAGCCCGCGCTCATGCTGTTGACTGAAAAGCTGACTAAGTGCGGCTGGGACAAGGCATCGATTGCCGCAGCAATTAAAGAGGTGCTTGCGGCAACGGCGATGAAAATGCCGCAGCTGGCCATGCCCGTTCGGGTTTTGGTAATGGGTACAACGCAGACCCCGTCGCTGGACGCGATCCTCGAATTGATGGGGCGAGAAAAAGTCATCGCCCGCCTCCAATCCAGCTAAAAGCCGGTTATAATCACGGGCTCGGAACGGTATGGTCAAGAGATCGTCAGGGGTTTGGGGGTATAGCTCAGCTGGGAGAGCGCTTGCATGGCATGCAAGAGGTCAGCAGTTCGATCCTGCTTACCTCCACCAAAGTTTTTCGATGACAGTGAGTCCGAGTGGTTAGATTTAGTGGTTAGGTTAAGCAGTTAGTTCAAGGTTTTGACCCCATCGTCTAGAGGCCTAGGACACTACCCTTTCACGGTAGGTACCGGGGTTCTCGGGCGAGATCGGCGAAGACACCGCCGTCGAAGCCATGCGCAACGGGGCCAGCGACTACCTGCTGAAGAACAACCTCACGCGGCTGGTGCCGGCAC
>JANOTE010000621.1:0-4024 GCA_031416195.1 Rhodoferax sp. | reverse complement strand
AACTTGCAGAAATTCACTTTCCAGGCGTGGCTTGAGACACCCAGCATGAAGATGTTGGCACCCGAGCAAAACACCTTGTCTTTCGCGCTGGTCAGCACCACGGTACGCACTTCCGGGTGCTCAAAGCGGATGCGGTTGATCGCATCGTTCAGCTCAATATCTACGCCCAAATCGTAGCTGTTGAGTTTGAGCTTATAGCCGGGGCGAAGGCCTGCGTTTTCATCAAAGTCCGCCGACAGGGTGGCGATGGGGCCATCGACCTTCAGCTTCCAGTGGCGATACTGAGCTGGGCTGGTTTGGTAGTCAACGCGTTCAGCGCGTGCGGCGTCCAATGTCTGGTTCATGATGTCTCCGTTGGCGTTCATTTGTGATTCAGTTTAAGCATCATAATGCATAATTTTATTATATTAAAGCATTTTTATGCATGTTTTGTTTTAACCAGGCAGTGTCAGCGCCTCGCGGATCACTTTGCGCAGCGCCAGAAATGTCAACTCTTGCGACTGCGCACTGGTATTGAGGTGAAATTCGGCCTTGGAGTAAAACGCATTGCGGCCAGCCAGGATGAATTTCAGGTCTTCCATCGCCTCTTTGTTGCCCGCCATGGGCCGCATATCGCCTTGGGCCGCTACCCGCTCCATGTGATCTTTGGGGTCAGCCTGCAACCAGACGGTGGTGCAGTTAGACAGCAGCAGGTTGTAAGTTGCCGCATCAGACACCAGGCCGCCCGGTGTGGCAATCACGGCTTGCGGGTAGGTTTGCAAAGTTTCGTCAATCGCGCGCCGCTCGTACCGCCGATAGGCGTTTTGCCCATACAAGGCTTGAATTTCATTGATGCTGCACCCGGCCAGCCGCTCAATTTCTCGGCTTAGTTCAACAAACGGAAAATCAAGATCCTCCGCCAGCAAGCGCCCCAGCGTTGATTTTCCTGCACCGCGAAGGCCAATTAACGCGATGCATGAGTTGTGCGCATTGGGGTCAGTCCCCCGATATTTGGACGATTCAAGCAGCTCTTCAATCGATTCACGCACAAGCCGCAACTGGGCCTCGCTGGCACCGCCCAGCAGGTCATGAATTTTTTGCAACTCGGGCGATGACTCGGTGGCCTCGCCAAGCAGTTGGGTAAAGCTTGCGCCGAGCGCCTGCGACAACTGCAACAGCACCAGCACCGACACATTGCCCACGCCATATTCCAAATTGGCCAGATGCCGTTCAGACACGTTGGCCGCGTTGGAGAGTGCCTTTCTCGTCATGCCGCGTTTAATGCGAAGGGCCAGCGCGCGTTCACCCAGCCCCACGAGAAAGGGGTGTTTTTGACCGTCTTGTTGATCCCGAACATTCGACATTTCAGAAGGAGCAGAAGAAGGCAATATAGTGCTTGACATTGAAATTAAGTGCTTGTAGACTTTAAAGTTGCACGATACTGCAAAATCATCATTCAATCAAGTATCGGCAGGATTTGCTTAGAACACCGGAGACATTCATGGCTGACCACATCCCCGCACCGCCAGCCGCATTCAACTTTGCCCAGTACCTGTTGACGCAAAACTTGGATCGGGCCACCAAAGCCGCGTTCATCGACGAGCAGGGCCGTTTGACTTATGGCGCTCTGGAGGAGCGTGTACGTCGCATGGCAAGCGCCTTGCTCGCGAAAGGCATTCGACGTGAAGAGCGGGTGCTGCTGCTGATGCACGATTGCAACGATTGGCCAGTGAGCTTTCTGGGCGCGCTCTACGCGGGCCTGGTGCCGGTTGCCGTCAACACCCTGCTGACGGCAGATGACTACGCCTACATGCTGGAGAACGCCAGAGCGCAAGCGGTGCTGGTATCAGGTGCTTTGTTGCCGACCTTGGCTGCGGCGATGACTCGCTCAGAGCACGAAGTGCAGCTCGTCGTGGTGTCTGCGCCGTTGGCACCGCTCCAACCTGGGCAGGTAGACTTTGATGCTTTCCTGGGTGCGCATCCGCCCGCCGTGAAGCCTGCAATGACTGCGCCTGATGACCCTGGGTTTTGGCTTTACTCATCGGGCTCCACCGGGCGGCCCAAGGGCACCGTTCATTCACATGCCAACCCTTATTGGACGACAGAGCTTTACGGCAAGGCCTTGCTTCAGTTGCGCGAAAGCGATGTCTGTTTTTCAGCGGCGAAGTTGTTTTTCGCGTACGGGCTGGGCAATGGGTTGACGTTCCCAATGGCCGTCGGTGCCACCACCCTGCTGATGGCTGAGCGACCCACACCCGAAGCCACTTTCAAACGCTGGCTGGGAGAAGCGGCGCATCTCAATGGCCTCAAGCCCACCGTTTTTTTTGGCGCACCCACAGGTTTCGCGGGCATGCTCGCCAATCCGACCTTGCCTGGGCGAGGCGCGGTGGCGTTGCGCCTGGTGTCCTCCGCCGGGGAGGCCTTGCCGGCCGACCTGGGTGAGCGCTTTCAACGGCATTTTGGTGTGGATATTGTGGATGGCATCGGCTCGACCGAGATGCTTCATATCTTTTTGTCGAATCGGCCGGATCGCGTGCGCTACGGCTCCACCGGTTGGCCCGTACCCGGTTACGAGATTGAACTGCGGGCCGACGACGGAGGTCATGTGGCCGACGGCGAGCCGGGTGATTTGTACATCCAAGGCCCCAGCGCCGCGCTGATGTACTGGGGCAACCGCGCCAAGACGCTGGAAACCTTTCAAGGCAGATGGACCAAGAGTGGTGACAAGTACGTGAAGAACACCGACGGCAGCTACACCTACAGTGGCCGAAGCGACGACATGCTAAAGGTCAGCGGTGTCTATGTGAGCCCGTTTGAGGTGGAGGCCACCTTGGTTCAACATCCGGCGGTGCTGGAAGCCGCTGTGATTGGCATGGCAGACGCAGACGGCTTGATCAAAAGCAAAGCCTTCGTCGTCTTGAAGCCTGGAGCCAGTGCTGATGAAGCGGAGTTGAAGGCTTTTGTGAAAGATCGGCTGGCACCTTACAAATATCCACGCTTCATCGAGTTTTTGACGGAGCTTCCCAAAACGGCGACGGGCAAAATTCAGCGCTTCAAGCTGCGCGAGTTGGAAGCAACGCGCTGAAAAATTTGCTGATCAAAGCCTGTTTACACTTCTGCCTCAATGACCTTCGCCACCTTCCTGATTCAATGCCTGAACTCGCTTCAGTACGGCCTGCTGCTGTTCCTGGTGGCCTCTGGGCTCACGCTGATATTCGGCATCATGGGTGTGATCAACCTCGCGCATGGCAGTTTTTACATGATCGGTGCCTACATGGCGTTTGCGCTGTCGCCGCTAGTCGCCAAATGGTTTGGGGGCGGGTTTTTCTCGGTGTTGCTGATTGGAACGATGCTGGCGGTGCTGTTGGGCTACATCCTGGAATGGGCGTTCTACAGCTATCTGTACGAACGCGAGCATCTTCAGCAAGTGCTGATGACCTATGGCTTGATTCTGGCGTTTGAAGAGGTGCGCAGCATTCTGGTGGGGGACGACGTCCACGGTGTCGCGCCACCTGAAATTCTCGCAGGCACCTTCCCCCTGGGCGATGTGATGACGTACCCGGTCTACCGCCTATTCATGTCCGGCGTGTGCATTGCGCTGGCGCTGGGCATGTACTGGGTGTTCACGCGAACGCGCCTGGGGATGATGATCCGCGCTGGCAGCACCAACCGCGAGATGGTGCAAAGTCTCGGTATCGACATCAAGTTTCTGTACCGCGTGGTGTTTGCGGCAGGGGTTGCCATTGCCGTGCTGGCGGGCATGGTGGCCGCACCGGTGAGCAGTGTCTACCCCGGGATGGGCAGCTCGGTGTTGATCATCTGCTTTGTGGTGGTGGTGATTGGCGGCATTGGCTCGATTCGCGGTGCACTCTTGGCGGCTTTGTTGATTGGCTTTGTCGATACCTTTGGTAAGGTGCTGCTGCCACAGGCGGCGGGTGTGCTGGTGTACGTGTTGATGGCGTTGATCCTGCTCTGGAAGCCGGACGGGCTGTTCAAGGCTGGATGAGAAGCAAGGGTATGACCATTAATCTGCGTCGCTATTCAA
>JANOTE010000620.1:0-15467 GCA_031416195.1 Rhodoferax sp. | reverse complement strand
TGTCGGCACCATTCACGTCAAACGGCAGGCTGGTCTGGCCGCCTGCACTGAGGCCCCGCTTGGAAAAATCATCGCGGTGCATTGCTGACGAGATCGTGCCGGCGCGGCCATCGAGCGTCAAGTCTTGCTGCAACTGCGCTGCCAGCCATGCGCCACCAGACGTAATACCGACCAGGCGCGTTTGCGGCCCCAACATGGATTTCACGCCTGCCAGCAGGCTGCCATACAGAGCCTGCGCATTCAATTGAAGATTCAATCCAAACCCCGCAAAAACTGTTCCAAAATGATGCAGGCCGATGCGGCATCGGCATCTTTTGCGCCAGACGACAGCGCTTCTGTCGTGCTGTAGCGCTCGTCTACCTCGAACACGGGCAAGTTGAAGCGCCCGTGCAATTGACGGCCAAAACGCCGTGCGCGCAGCGTGTTCTCATGCGCAGCACCGTCTGGATGGAACGGCACGCCAATCACCAGGGCATCAGGCTGCCATTCGCGCAGCAAGTCCGCGATCTTCGCGAAACGAGTGTCACCTTCTGCATGGATGCTGCCCTGCGGTTGTGCGCTGCGTGTGAGGCGGTTGCCCACCGCCACGCCAGTTCGCTTCTGGCCAAAGTCCAACGCCAAAAAGGTGGCTAAATTAGATGCAACAGACTGCGGTTTATCGGCCGCCACAGCGTTCATGCGTGGCCTGCCTCAGGCGACAGCGTCCACGATTGCAAGCCCAGCAGCAGCAAGGCCTTGTCGTAGCGCTCTGCTACGGGCGTGTCGAAGATGACCGAGATATCCGCTGCGACGGTGAGCCAACTGTTTTCCCCCAGTTCGGATTCAAGTTGCCCCTGCGCCCAGGCCGAGTAGCCCAGCGAGATCAGCACTTTGCGCGGCCCGGCACCGTTTGACAAAGCTTCCAGAACGTCTTTGGACGTGGTCATCTCCAGAGCGCCTTGAATCGCCATGGTCGAGGCATAGACCGCGTCGCCAGGTTTGTCTTCCAGGGCAAAAGACGGCTCATGCAACACAAAGCCGCGCTCGGTCTGCAAAGGACCGCCCTGGAACACTGGCGCTTTGATCAGGTCTTTGCGCATCAGCGGCAAATCGACCTTGTCAAACAGCACTTGCAGGTTGATATCGCTGGGTTTGTTGATCACCAAGCCTAAGGCACCACGCGCACTGTGCTCACAGACGTAGACCACGCTTTTGGAGAACAGCCCGTTTTGAAGTCCGGGCATCGCGATCAAGAAATGATGCGTGAGGTTCATCGGTGCAGAATCGAGCGGCATGACTTAATTTTAGCGGTGATCATGAATCAAAAATTCGCAATCGGTTTGATGTGGTTTCGTCGTGACCTTCGGGTGGACGACAACGCGGCACTTTTTGAGGCACTGCGCAGTTGCCGTCAGGTGCACTGCGTGTTTGTATTCGACACGGAAATCCTTGATCTGTTGCCTAGAGCAGATCGGCGGGTGGAGTTCATCCGTGAAAGCCTGGTGGATCTGGATGACAGCCTGCGCAAATTGTCCGGTCGGGCAGAAGCGGGGCTTATCGTATGTCACGGCATCGCATCGACGCAGGTGCCCAAGTTGGCTAAAGCGGTGCATGCCGAGGCAGTGTTTACTGCACACGACTACGAGCCCAGCGCGATTGCGCGAGATGCCCAAGTGCGCGGCGCGCTTTCTGACTTAAGCATTTCGTTTCACACCTTCAAAGACCAGGTAGTGTTTGAGAAACGCGAAGTGTTAACTAAAACAGGCACGCCTTATGGTGTTTTCACGCCCTACAAAAATGCTTGGCTGGCACTGGCCCGCGATGTAGAAATGCCTTCTTATGATGCGTCTGCCTACGCGTCAGCACTGGCCGCGCGACCCGTCGTTTATCAAAAATCTGTGCCAGGCCTCAATGACATCGGTTTTTTACCGACCAATCTCAAAGACCTCAAAATCCCAACAGGGGCGAGCGGGGCGAGGCAGTTGTTTGGCGAGTTTTTTGAACGGATGGATCAATACCATGCCACGCGTGATTTCCCCAGTGTCAAAGGCCCGAGTTACTTGGGTGTGCATTTGCGGTTTGGAACAGTGTCAATCCGCAAACTGGCGGCAACCGCCATGGCGCGCAGTCTGCAGGGCAGCGCGGGTGCGGCAGTCTGGCTGAGTGAATTGATCTGGAGAGATTTTTACTTTTCAATCCTCGCCAACTTTCCCCAGGTGGCAAGCGGCTCGTTCAAGCCCGCATACGACGCGATTTCCTGGGAGCACGGCAAACACGCCAAGGCACTGTTTGCCGCCTGGTGCGAGGGCTGCACCGGCTACCCGCTGGTGGATGCCGCGATGGCGCAGATCAACCAGACGGGCTATATGCACAACCGCTTGCGCATGGTGGCGGGTAGTTTCTTGGTCAAGGACTTGGGCATCGACTGGCGCTGGGGCGAGCGCTATTTTGCCGAAAAACTCAATGATTTTGACTTGTCTGCCAACAACGGAGGTTGGCAGTGGGTAAGCTCCAGTGGATGCGATGCGCAGCCGTATTTCCGCATTTTCAATCCGATCAGCCAGAGTGAAAAGTTCGATGCAGAAGGCAAGTTCATCCGCCGCTACGTGCCCGCACTGGCCAGTCTTTCAACGGCAGATTTACATGCCCCCTGGCTGGCGAGTCCACAGGTTCTGAAAGCAGCAGGTGTTGAACTGGGTAAAAATTATCCTCAGCCCATCGTTGACCACGCTCAGGCGCGGGCGAAAACGCTGCTGCGCTATGCGGTCGTCAAAAAAGAAATCGTTGACTGAACTGCAACCAGCTCATCCACATCGCCAGCGCCAAGCGCAGAACTTGCTTAAGAGTCAACCGCTGCGGAGCAATACTGGTGAACCAGCTGAAGCAATTCATCTTCAGCGTAAGGTTTGCCCAAGTAGTGATCCACACCCAACTCGCGGGCATGCTCACGATGCTTTTCCGCAATTCGGGAGGTGATCATGATGATTGGCAGATCGTGAAGTTTTGCATCGGCGCGAATGTTGCGCGCCAGATCGAAGCCATCCATGCGCGGCATTTCGATGTCGGACAAAACAAGCGTTGGCTTCTCATCCTGTAGGCGTTCTAGGGCCTGCAAACCATCAGCTGCCATCACAACGCGGTAGCCCTCGCGTTTAAGAAGGCGTTGGGTTACGCGCCGCACGGTGATTGAATCGTCCACCACCATGATGAGCGGTACTTGCGTCACACCCGCCATCATCGATGGCATCATCTGCAATGCCTTCGGGCCTTCGGAGCCGCCAACAGCCGCGTCAACGCCTTGGGTCGCCATGGCGGTCAAACGCAATGCGCGTGCCTGCCCGCCATACACGGAAGCCAGCGCTACCGGGTTGTAGATGAGAATCACAGCGCCAGATGCCAACACTGACATGCCAGTCAGACCCGGAAGACGCGACAGTTGAGGCCCCAGATTTTTGACTACCACCTCCTGGTTGCCCAAAACTTCGTCCACGTGAGCCGCAAGCCGCTGCCCGGCACTGCGAAAAACGCAGACCGGCAGGTGTTTGGCAATCATCTCGTTGCTGTGCGAGGAAGCCTGAAATAGCGCACCGGCCCAGAAAAACGGAACAGTCTCCCCGCCGTGCATGAATTCGTCGCTCAGGTACGCCACTTCCAGATCTTTGGCGGGAACGCGTCGAACGATTTCAATCAGGTTGGCGGGTACACCCACCACCAGATCGGCGAGGCGCAACAGAACGACCTGAGTGACTGCCGTGGTGAGTGGAAGAACCAAGTTAAACCGGGTACCTGCGCCGGCAACGGAACTGGTTTCTATGCGGCCACCCAATGCGTTCATCTCAGAGCGCACGACATCCATGCCAATGCCACGTCCGGATATTTCCGTAACCACTGTAGCTGTCGAAAAACCAGGCAGGAAAATCAGGTTGGCAACATCGGCATCGCTGCGAGTGTACGCGTCCGATGCCAAACCACTTTCAAACGCCTTGCGCCGAATACGCGTCAAATCAAGACCCGCACCGTCATCTGAAAAGCTCACCGACACCTCATTGCTTTGGTGGTGCAAGGCAATAGTGATGGTTCCACCAGCGGGCTTGCCGGCTGCCAAACGCACCTCCGGATTTTCGATGCCGTGTGCCACTGAGTTGCGCAACAAATGCTCAAACGCGGGAGCCATGCGATCCAGCACTCCTCTGTCCATATCAATGGAGCCGCCGATGATGTCCAGCTTGACTTGCTTGCCCATTTCTTTTGCGGCTTGGCGTACCACCCCGTACAGGCGTTCCGAAATCGCTTCAAACTCTACCATGCGCGTGCGCAGCAGGTCGCGCTGCAGGCCTCGGGCTTGGCGACCTTGGGCAATCAAATCGTCTTCAGTGCCTTCAACTGTGCGTTGCAAATGGCGTTGCACGGTTGCCACGTCGTTGACCGACTCCGCCATGATCCGTGTGAGTTCCTGAACGCGAGTGAAGCGGTCAAATTCGAGGGGGTCGAATTGCTGTGCGGTCTCTTTGGCCAATGCCATGCGGGATTGCATCTGGGATTCAGATTGCACTTCAATTTCGCGCAACTGCTGACGCAACCGTTCCAGGTTGTCTGAAAGGTCACCCATCGAGTTGCGCATTTGATCCAGCCTGGCCTCCAGGCGCGAGCGGGTGATCATCACCTCGCCAGCCTGGTTGACCAGACGATCCAGCAACTGTGTGCGAACCCGGACCGACTGGTTGCCCATTTGCCGCATCGCAGAGGGTGCAGCGGCCTGGCTGGCCACGTGCATCTGGGCGTTTGCAAGCGGTAACGCGGAGGGCGTTTCAACACTCTGCAGCACCGGTTGGTCTTGCAGCGCCAACGCAGGGTTACCAGCCTCTGGGAGAGTGAATGCCTGCTCTGGCCCGTTACGCAAGCCATCGAAATGGCCGAGCAGGCCGTCAAACCGGGTCAACAAAGGCTCAATTTGCGCCTCATCCAGGTAGTCCGACCCCAATTGCTCGATAGAAGACTCCATACGATGGGTCATTTCACCCAAACGCAGGGCGCCAGCCAGCCGCGCGCTGCCTTTGAGTGTGTGAAGTACGCGCAGCACCTCGCCCCTGGCGCTCAAGTTGTCGGGCCGCTCAGACCATTGCCGCAGTGCGCCACCGAGTTGCGGCAGAAGTTCGAGCGCCTCTTCCTCGAAGATCGGGAACAGGTCTGCGTCCAGCGCGTCAGTGGCATCAATGTCATCGTCATCGCTGGCGACGACCTCGCGTGCGCGCGCAATGTCCAGGGTTGCAGCAGGCAAGAATGGGCTTGCGGCTGCCGACGCAAACGTTGGCGCTGGCGCTGTCGATGTCGCAAAAGCGGCCGCAGCCGCAGCCTCAGCCATGCTGACGCTTGGCTGAGCATCCGTGAAGCCGGGCTCATGCTCGCGCCGCGCTTCGATCATTTCAGACTCTTGCCGTTGCTCAATATGTTCGTCTTGAGCAATTTGCTCCTGCAGCTCCCGTACCCGCACCTCGGATGCGGACGCGTCTTGAACTACCGATTCTTGAGTCGCCGGTACTTGCCCATCCACAGCGGTGGACATCCTGTCCGGGGCAGGCTCCATTTGCATGAAATCCCGGGCCTGGAGCTCCTGCGGTTGGGTTTCTGCGGGGGCGAAAAAGTCAAGGTCGTCCAGGCTTGCATTCCGGCTCGCGGCGAATTCGGTTTCTTGAATTACCTTGAGAGCCTCCAGCAAATTGGCATCAGGATCCTTGAGGAAACCCGCCGCAAATTGATGCAACAGCCGTCGGATATCCTCGGCAGCATCGGCAAATACTTGAGCGTACGCGGCATCACTTTGGCGATGCAAGCGCACATGCTGCAAGGCTGATTCGAGCGCCCGGGCAATGTCAGACAGCGCCAGGAAACCAACCGTCGCCGAGCTGCCTGCCAACGAGTGCGCCAGCGACACCGACGTACCTGACACGGGTTGGTGAAGCTCAAGCGCCCATTCGTTAAGCTCAGTCAGCAAACGGCGCGACCACTCATCCGCCTCGTTGAGGTAGACGTTGTAAAGCGGGATGCCAATGCGCAACGTGCCAATGACCTTGATGGAGTCATCCTGCTCTCCGGGCATGAGTCGGGAGTCGTCAAAAACCGGTGGCGCCGGATTCACTGCCGGTACATCACCAGGCGGTACCGCTGCAAAGTTGGCGGCCATCGGCACTTCGTTGGTGACAGGTTGCGACAACGTTGAAAAATCAATGGGTAGTTCAGTCGAGTCAATTCTGGAGGGTACAAAATCCGCAGAACCGGCTGCCGACCTGCCAAAGCGTGACTCAATGAAATTCGTGTTCTCGAAGTCCGTGGGTGCGGATGGGGTGCTGAAATCGATTTCGTCCAGTCCCAAGTTGGCCGATTCAGGCACCGTTTCTTTTTGCGTTTCCCTTTCGCCTTGGTCTCTTTCGAGCATGTCGAACATGGACGTGGCTTCAAATTCTGGCAAAACGGTGCTTGGGCCAGTGTGTTCGTCAAATACTCGGTCATTCCTTGCCGTGCCAAAAGTGGAATCACGGTCGTTCACAGTGAGCGTGTTCGTAGCATCAGGCGAATCGGGGAGCTCAGATGCGATGGTGTCGTAGCTTGTCGCCTCGTCGCGCTTGTCAACCAATAGGATGCCATCAAAGTCATCCGAACCCGGGAACTTCAACTCGACGATGCGGTTCTCCAACCTGAGCGCATCCGCTGCAATACGAAAGCTCTTCGAAGTCCAATCGGAGTCGGTCTGAACCGCGATATGCCCCACCCACAAGCCCAAGCCTGCAATGGCTTTCGCGCTAAGGTTCGTCAGCGCCTCGTTAGCTGGCTTTTGCTCGGCCAGCCAAGCGTTGAGTAGCTGCTCCATCGACCAGGCCGCTTCACCAAATTCGGTCAACCCGACCATCCTTGAGCTGCCCTTGAGCGTGTGAAATGCCCGCCGCAGTGTCGTTTGTTCACCCAGATTTGACGGATTCGCCGCCAACGCGGTGATCGCGGTCATACCGTTTTGAACCACTTCAGTGGCTTCTTCCAGGAAGATGTCCCGGATTTCCGCGTCTTCGTCACTGTCGCCGCTTTCTAGGCCAGCTCGGGACGTTGTTGCGCCCCCTGAGAATGCGGCACTTAGAGGCAGTGTCAGCGTTGAAGACGTGTTGTCAGCCCCTTTGTGCACCGCTTCTACGCCGTAAGACACGGGTGCTACAACTGGGGTTAATTCGACGGCGGCAGGTACTTCCCGAGACAGGTGCGGCGCCGAGATTGAGGGCGTGATGGACGGACTGAGGGACGGGCTGTCAGATGGCGAAAAGCTTGTGACCGGCGCTGGCTCAATCGAAGGCAGTTTGAAGGAATCTGTTAGCGCGGCAAACAACGAGACCTCGTCGGCTGAGATATCGGTTTTCTGCGTGGAGACAGTTGACATCGCCAATGCTTGGGTGTCCATCGCATTCGGCACGCTCAATGGAACCACTTTGGATACTGGAGCTTGTGCCACCGAAGGCGCGGGAAGTGTAGGCGCCATAGCGGCGGGCTTCAGCTCGACGGGTTTGACCCGCCCCATCACAGGCTTAAATTCACCGCCAATTTCATCGTAAACAAACAGGTTCTTTGCCATCGCGCGCTGGTAACCGAGCATGTCAATTAAGAAGCCCAACGCACTCAGGCTGCTACCCAGTTTTTCGAAACCAGCCGTACCCGTGTTGGTGGGTGTTGACGTTTCAATCAGCAATTTTTCGACGCTGTCGCGCATGCGCAGGGTTCCCAAAGAGGCCTGATCAAGTCCCAATACTGAAAAAACACCGCGCATTTGCGCAAGCTGGCTGGGCACTTCATGCAGTGGAACCTTGTCTGCCGGATTGCGGAAAAATTGATCCAACGACTTCTCAATCTCACCCAACGAAGTGCGCAGCTCGTCCACCACACTTCCCATCGTCTGGCGATCACTCACCCGCCGATAGAGTTCCTCCATCCAGCCTTCAAGCGGCTCAGACTGTCCACCCTTTGTGACTTGGTCAAGGCGCTGCGCCAGCCGAAAACTGCGTGCCGCCATCGTGGTATCGGTTGGATCGAGATCTTCGTAGGCCGCCTCGAGGTACAAAACAGCAGTAGCGACTTCCATGGCCACCGGCGTTGAAGGCGGCTCTCCGGAACGGCTGGACTGGTCGACCGCGTGAACCAATGCGCGCGCCAAGTCATTGCTTTCGGGGTGAAGCTTCAAGATAGAGTCTGAAACTGCGCCAAACTGGTCAGCTACCATTTTTAGACGATTTGTGTCCCCGCCGGCCAGAGCCGACCAGGTCTCGGTCGCAGTCGCAATACGCTTTCTGGCCTGTAAAAGCACGGCGGGGTCGTATCTTCCAAACTGCACAACCTCGTAATTGACTGCTTTAGCCTGAGTCAAATGATAAGTGCTGCGAACAGCCGCCAAGACTGGTGCATCTGACGGTTTTGCTGGAGCGGCTTGGGCGCAGAAGAAGAGCAAATCCTGCGCCAGCCGATCAGATACCGACAAGTCACCACGGGCAATGCCCGCATATTGCATCAGCACGCGCGATGCACTGCGCTTGGAATACACGTCACCGATAAAAAGCCGCTTGGCCGTGGCGTCAAAAAATGCCGCACATATCTGCCAAAAGACTTTCGGTTCTAACTTGTTCTGGCCCGCAGCCAAGCCTAATGAGAGGTCTCGCAGGTGGGCTGCAGCAGCGATGTCGTCAGACTTCACCAGTTTTAGAACCGATTGGTCAAGCTGGGCGCGCACATTGGGGCTGGGTGCCAGTGGTTTGATCGTTGTCGCAAACGATGTCTCAACCCACGCCCACTCGATAGACCAAAGATCAGAGGGGTGGATTTTCTCACCTCCAACCAATTCAAGTACATCCCGGTATTGTGGAAAAAGCGCGACGGGGGATGCGGACTTTCCCTTCAGGACACCTTCAAGGTACTCGGCAAGAGCAAAGCTCACACGCTCCATTTTGAGCGTGGCATCGTCACTGCACAGCTCTGGGCGCTGCACAAATTTCTGTGCGAGCGACTCCATAACCCGCATCACCTTGGCGGGCACGCTGAACCCCACCATCTCCAATGCCCCAACCGCTTGATGAAGCTGCTGGCGGGCAACACGCAACTGGCTTGCATCGAGTGCGGCGAGGTCAGAACCCCGTGCCAACTCGGCATCGCGCACGAATCGGCGCATCGCTTTGGTCGCACCATCCAGCGATTTCTTCAGTTCATCAAGAACCCAGGCCAAAGGCCCAAGGTCATTGCCTGCCAATTCTTGTTCGCCAGATGTGGCTGCGGTGGTTTGCATGGATTCTCAGGCTCCTGCGAGTAATGTCGACTGGACGGGCGTTAAACGGGTAAAAAGAAGTTGAAACTCATGCCACAAAAAAATGTTTGATTGTCTGCTTGGATTGCGGCATTGCGGCACTGCGGACTTGTGACATCAGGCAATCTTGAACCGTGACACTGACTTGTTCAACTCTTCGGCCATCCGCGACAATTCCCGCACTTGTGATGCGGTCGCTTTGGTTCCTTCACCCGTCTGCTCGGTCACTGCAAAAATGTTCTGGATGTTCTGTGCCACAACGTTGGCCAAGGTAGCTTCACGGGATGTAGAGTTGGAGATATGCTGAATCAGTTCAGACAGGCGGCGTGACACCTGATCAATCTCCGTCAGGGCGCTACCCGCGCTGTCAGACAGTTTGGCACCCTCCACCACACCTTGTGTTGAACGCTCCATAGCCGCTACGGCATCCTGCGTGTCCGTTTGAATGGCTTTCACCAGAGCAGAAATCTGGCGTGTTGCATCTGCAGAGCGTTCAGCGAGACGCTGCACCTCTTCGGCGACCACGGAGAAGCCGCGACCGGCCTCGCCAGCTGATGCGGCCTGAATGGCGGCGTTCAGTGCCAGAACGTTGGTTTGTTCAGTAATATCAGAGATGAGCTCCGTGATCTCTCCAATTTCCTGCGAGGACTCTCCCAACCGCTTGATCCGCTTGGACGTATCCTGAATCTGATCACGAATCGAGTTCATGCCGCCGATGGCGTTCTGCACGGCCTGAAGACCAGTCTCTGCAGCCACCAGCGATTGCCGCGCCACGGCAGCGGACTCTTGCGCCTGCGAAGATACTTCGTTGATGCGGGTTGCCATGTCCACCACCGACTTGCCGGTTTCCCGAATCTCCAGCAATTGCTCGTTGGATGCCGCCAGCAGTTCGGTTGATGTGGAGTCCACATCAGCCGTCGTTTGAGCCACGCGGGAGGCGGTGTTCTGCACGTTGGAGACGAGCGAGCGCAGCTCCTCAATGGTGTAGTTCACGGAGTCGGCAATGGCACCGGTGATGTCCTCCGTCACAGTCGCTTCTTGGGTCAAATCGCCTTCCGCGACAGATTGCAATTCGTTCATCAATCGCAAAATAGCGGCCTGGTTGGCATCGTTCACGCGTTTGGCTTCCTGCTCCTGGCGTTCGGCTTGCAGTCGCTGATCTTCCGCGATTTTCTGACGGCTTTGTCCTGCCAAAACCTGAACCCGTGACAGCAAGTACGCGCAGCCGAGGGCGACCAAGCCAGACAGCGCTATGATGATCAAATACAGGGGGCTCAAGCCGGCGCGCGACGAGAGTTTGCCTTGAATCTCCTCCAGCGCACGGCGAAGCGGCTCACTGTCCGTCAGAATGGTAGATTGGGCTTCACGCGCCGAAACCAGTCCCTGCAGATTACCTAGGATGCCGCCGGCCTGCACGCGGGTCTGCTCGTAGAGCTTGATCAATGCATCCAACTGTTCGCGCGTTTGTGGGTCTTTGGCGGCGGTCAAGCGCAATTCGGGGCTGCCTTGCAGCAAACCTTGGGCAATTTCCTTGAATGAGTTCAAGTCTTTGCCCAGCAGAAAAACTGCTTCGGCACCCACGCCATCGGCGGTCAAAAATTCGTTGGATGACTTGCCGATTCGCTGTGTCAACATCACGAGCTGTCCTGCCGCGGAAATTTCAGCAGCCCCCGCGTTTTGCTGCAATTTCAATGATGACACTGACTCGGCAATTTCCAGCAAGTCAGATGACTGACGGTTGATCAAGCGCAGGGCTGAGTTAATTTGGGTCAGGATTTTCTGCTGACCCATCACCGTTGCAGCGCTTTTCTCCGCGCGCTCCATCAAGGGAACAACTTTGGCCAACTCGGACTCAAAATCGCCATCGAGTGAAGCCACACTCACCTCTGCGTCACCGGATTTTAGTGCGCGGATGGTTTTTGCCAACACCCCGGAACTGTCGGCAATATCAGGAAAGGCCTGCTGACCACCGACAAGCGCCTGGCTGGTGGTTTTCGCCAGACGCTGAGACTGCATCAGGGCCTGTCCCGTCGCGTTCAGTTGCTGAGCTACTTGGTTGGCTTGGCGCAAAGCGAGGTAGAAGGTAACAACAAGCACCAGCAGCGACAGCCCGAGCAGTATCAGCAATGTTTGCTGATGGTGCGCCACGGTATTGCGGCCCAATGGAGCCAAAACAATGACATCAAGAGACTCGCCCTCGCCCGGGCTCGCCTCGCCGCCGATGGGTGCGTCCTCTCTAATGCCCAATGTCGTTGCGCTCGCGCGGATTTGTGCGGCATCTGAGATTGAGGAGTCGAAAGTAGCGTCCGGCATGGCCAGACTGAGTCGAGAGTCCTGTTCAGCTTCAGGGGTCTTGGGCGAAAAAACATTCTTCAACTGGGCGACTAGTGACATGGTGTGGCCTTAACTTTTGACTTAACTTTTGAGTTAAGCGCTGATACTCAAAAATTGCGGAAGCTGTGACAGGGATTGCAAGTTGATTTCCTGCCACTTTGCCCCGTGGGGATCGGTGTACAGGTTTCCAAAGTAGCTCGGTGCATCCTGGTGCGGCGGGGCCGACTGCGCAAAAGCATCGGCATTGCGCAAACCTGCCAGGCGGTCTACCATCAAGGCGCAATTAACCTCAAGGGCTGAATGCACAGTTATCACACTGGCCTCGGTCATTGACTGTTCGGAGCGGAAAGCAAGCGCTGCTCCGCTGATGAAACTGGCCAGATCAACAACCCCAAAGAGGCCCCCACGCAAGTTCACAACGCCAGTAAACCATCTCTGACAATATGGAACTGGCTGCAGATTGGCCAACGGAAAAATTTCCCCAGACTGCACTAACGGGAAGAGGTAGTTGCTGCCACCGGTTTTAACGGCTAACCAAGATACCGAGACACCTTCACTACGAGCCGCTTGAAGCCGACTTGCCAAGCGGGTCTGCAACTCTCGAATTGCCGCGCGATTTGCCATACGGTCGATCAGTCCAGTGCTTTAATTTTTGCCAGCAACTCTGCTTCGTTAACCGGCTTGGTGATGTAGTCCCGTGCGCCTTGGCGCATGCCCCACACCCGGTCGGTTTCCAAATTCTTACTGGTGCACATAATGATCGGAATTTCGGTGTACTCAGGCGTTCGGTTGATGGCGCGTGTCAATTGAAAGCCGTTCTGTCCAGGCATGACCACATCCATAAGGATAAGGTCGGGCTTCTCTTCGGCCAGCCGCTTGAAAGCATCGTCTGCGCCCTGGGCTGAGCGCACGGTCATGCCGTTACGCTGGAGCAGCGCTGTCATGAACATGAGTTCAGTCTTGGAGTCGTCAACGATCAGTACTGTGTTGATTGGCATTAATTTTCCCCCTGTACCTGTACTAAAGCCAATGTCCCAAATTGCTGCACGGCCTGCAACAATTGGTCTTTGGTGAATGGTTTGGTCAAATAATCCTGCGCGCCCACCAGGCGACCACGAGCTTTGTCGAAAACGCCGTCCTTGGAAGAGAGCATGACAACCGGGACGCTGGCGAACTTTGAATTGCGCTTGATGATTGCGCAAGTCTGGTAACCATCAAGCCGAGGCATCAAGATGTCGCAAAAAATTAAATGGGGCTGATAGTCGTTGACTTTGGCAAGTGCATCAAAGCCATCTTCGGCCAGCAGCACCTCGTGACCACCCTGTTTCAGGAAAATCTCCGCGCTGCGCCGAATGGTGTTGCTGTCGTCGATGACGAGTACTTTGTAAGTGGAAACTGTGACGGTCACAAGACGGAGCTCCTAGAAGGTTTTTCCATGACGGTATCCAGTGTGAACAAATTCTGAGCCAGGAAACACGAAAAATGCAGCCTCAAATCTGAACCATCTCGAAATCTTCCTTTCGTGCGCCGCACTCGGGGCAAGTCCAATTCATCGGCACATCTTTCCACAGTGTGCCAGGTGCGATGCCATGGTCGGGGGCTCCCGCTTCTTCTTCGTAAAGCCAACCGCAAATCAAACACATCCAAGTTTTAGTATCAAGCACAGCTTAAAGGGCCTTCGAATAGAATGCAATGATTGTACCGAGGGATGGCTCGTCGAGCCCCGCCAAGACTGCACAGCCTCGGCAAATTTCTCCAGCGTCAAACCCAGGCCCAGGCTTCGTTTGAGAGCAACACATTTTCCCCAGCCGACAATTCGAGCGCTAAATTGACCGAAGCATTGAACGACAGGTCGACACAGGTTGAAGCCTTAGCTGATCACGATGTGAATGAGCCTGTGTGTGTCATGGTATTCAATGCCAATGATCCCAGTGGTGGCTCAGGGTTGTCGGCTGACATTACCGCCATGGCATCGGTGGGTGCGCATGCCTTGGCTGTAGTGACTGGCACTTACACCCGGGATACCAGTGAAATTGTTAACCATTTTCCATTCGATGACGAGGTGGTCACAGAGCAGGCACGAACCATCTTGGAAGACATTGAGGTTGCTGTTTTCAAGGTCGGATTTGTTGGAACGCCCGAGAACTTGAGTGCGATTGCGCAAATTGCCGCAGACTATGCCGACGTGCCTCTGGTCGCCTACATGCCAGACCTTTCGTGGTGGTCAAGAACGCAAATTGAAGACTATCTGGATGCTTTCAAGGCGCTCCTGCTACCCCAAACAACAGTGTTGGCTGGAAACCACAGTACTTTGTGGCGTTGGCTGTTGCCGGATTGGAGTTCAGCAAAAAATCCAACTGCCCGTGACATTGCTCAGGCAGCACAGGCCTTTGGCACACCCTATACATTAGTTTCAGGCATTGCGTTGCCTGATATGTTTATTGATAACGTGCTGGCCTCGCCCCAAACCGTGTTGGCAAGCGGGAAATTTGAACGTTTTGACGCGGTGTTTTGCGGCGCGGGCGATACTTTAAGCGCTGCCGTGTCTGCAATGCTGGCCAACGGAGCAGATCTGCCGGAGGCTGTCAAGGATGCGCTGGGTTACCTGGATCGAAGCCTTCACGGAGGATTTCGCCCCGGAATGGGTCATGTGCTGCCGGATCGCTTGTTTTGGGCTCAAAGCGATGAGGTGGCCCAGACCACTGGCGGCGATAATTGTGATCAAACACGCAGCGATGCCTCTTCGGTTGCGTTGAGCCCTCTTGGTGTGCGAGAAGCTGCCGCTCTTGACCTAACGATTCACCTGTCCAGCCAGGCAACAAAACATTAAATCAAACACTAGTTTGGGCTCTGACCGCATGAACCCCTCGAATTCCCCCGACCAAAACGATGTCTTATTTGATCGCGCTCGCCGCGTGATTCCCGGGGGTGTTAACTCGCCTGTACGGGCATTCAAGGCCGTGGGCGGCACACCGCGCTTTGTCACGCGTGCTCAGGGAGCGTATTTTTGGGATGCCAACGGTGCGCGCTACATCGACTACATCAACTCCTGGGGCCCGATGATTTTGGGGCACGGTCACCCGGCGGTGTTGCTGGCCGTGCAGAAGGCGGCTCTGGATGGTTTTTCGTTCGGGGCACCGACGGAACGCGAAATTGAGCTGGCTGAAGAAATCATTAAGCTCGTGCCCAGCATGGAGATGGTGCGCCTGGTGAGTTCGGGCACAGAAGCCGCTATGAGCGCGATTCGCCTGGCGCGGGGTGCAACAGGGCGCAGCAAGCTGATCAAGTTTGAGGGCTGTTACCACGGCCATGCCGATGCACTCCTGGTCAAGGCTGGTTCTGGTCTGGCCACCTTCGGCAACCCGACCAGCGCTGGTGTGCCGCCCGAGGTGGTGCAGCACACGTTGGTGGTTGAATACAACAATATTGAACAGCTTGAAGAGGCCTTCAAACTACACGGCTCAGACCTAGCGTGCCTGATGATTGAGCCGATTGCGGGCAACATGAACTTTGTGCGGGTCAGCGTGCCCTTTATGAAGCGCTGCCGCGAGCTGTGTACTGAATATGGTGCACTTTTGGTATTTGATGAGGTGATGACCGGCTGCCGCGTGGCGTTGGGTAGCGCGCAAAGTGTTTACGCGAAGGCGATTCCGGGGTTCGAGCCGGACCTGACGGTGATGGGCAAGGTCATCGGCGGGGGTATGCCGCTGGCCGCATTCGGAGCGAAGCGCAAGGTGATGGAGCAACTGGCACCGTTGGGGCCGGTCTATCAGGCGGGTACCCTTTCAGGCAACCCGGTAGCCACCGCGTGCGGACTGGCCACCCTGCG
>JANOTE010000619.1:0-8116 GCA_031416195.1 Rhodoferax sp. | reverse complement strand
CAAATCGCCAATGCTGAAGGTGGTGCTCATAGGGTCGCGAGTTGGCGGGACTGGGAAAAAATGAGGCGGTCAGAAGGTCAGAAGGTCAGAAGATCAATGTCTATCAGCCACGCAACCGAGGCGATAGCGCCAATTTTGGCTCGCCTCTACAATGTGAAGCTGCTGTTGACGTTTACGTAAACGTCAAGTCACATGCCTATTATCAATCAAAAAAATCTGCCCATGAACGAACTCGAACTGGCGCTGAATTACCCGTGGGGCGATGCCTTGCCGCTTCCTGGCAAGACGCTTGAGGTGGCACCTGGCATCAAGTGGATTCGCATGACTCTGCCGTTCGCGCTGAACCACATCAACCTGTGGCTGATGCGTGATGAGCTGGACGGGGCAACTGGAAAATTGCAAGGTTGGACCGTGGTGGACTGCTGCATCTCCTGCGACGAGTCCAAGGCGCAGTGGCAGCAAATTTTTGACACCGAGCTTGAAGACCTGCCCGTGCTGCGGGTGATATGCACGCATATGCATCCCGATCACATTGGGCTGGCCGCGTGGCTTTGCGATCACTGGACAACGCCACAGCACGTCTGCCGCTTGTGGATCAGCGCCACAGACTATGGGGTGGCTCGTCTGGCTTGCATCAGCCCGACAGGGTTTGGCGGTGGTGAATATTCTGCGGCCTTCTTTGAATCGCATGGGTTGGCGAACGCTGATTATTTGACTCAAATCAAGGCACGCACAAACTACTTCACCAACTTGGTGCCTGACGTGCCCAGAAGTTTTAAACGGATGCAGGATGGTGATCTAATCGCCATTGGCAATAGAAGCTGGCGCTGCATCAGCGGCTACGGCCATTCCCCCGAACACATTGCGCTTTACTGCGCCGAGTTGCGGGTGCTGATCGGCGGCGACATGATGCTGCCACGCATCTCCACCAACGTGAGCGTCCACGAGAACGAGCCCGAGGCGAATCCGCTGAAGCAATTTTTGGATTCGATCGACAAGTTCAAGCCCCTCGATCCCGACACCTTGACCCTGCCCTCACACGGCAAACCGTTCACGGGCCTGCACACACGCATCACCCAATTGCATGAGCACCACCGCGAGAGGCTGGATGAAGTGATTGAGGCCTGCCGGGCGCGGCCTTGCAGCGCAGCAGACATCGTGCCCGTCATGTTCAAACGCGAACTTGACTTGCACCAGATGACCTTCGCCATGGGTGAGGCCACAGCACATCTGCACCTGCTGTGGTTTGACGGGCGGCTTGACCGTGAGGTCGATGCAAAGGACGTTTTTCGGTTTTCGACGGGCTGAGCAAACCGCGATGCCGGATACTGGAGGCTGAGCGACCTCCCAATCCATCTCAAACGCTGCCCGTGACTGCCAAACCCACATTTCAGCAGGAACTTAAAGGGGCCATTGCCGCGACTTTGCAGGGCTTGATCAATGTCATCGGCCCTTTGCTGCTGTTCGCCAGCTTACTGGGCAGCCACGCCCAGGCCGCAGGGTTTTGGGCGACATTGGTCACGGCCACGTTGGTGCATCTTGTCGCTCTGGCATTCAGGGGGCAAGCTGCTGTTTTGCCCAGCGCTCGCACGGCTTCGATGGTGGCCTATATTGGGCTGGTGCTACAGCTGGCGCTTTCATCGAGTGCGCAGCCGGGCACGGGGGAGGGACTCAGCTTGCAGCAAGTGACGCTTGGATTGGCAGCCGGCAGCCTAATGTTTTTGCTGGCCAGCGCCCTGGTGATGCTGACGGGGTTGTTGAAGCTGGGCAACGTTTTCAAGATGATTCCGACACCGGTCACCGCCGGCATCAGTACCGGAATCGCTTTGGTTTTGGTGGCACTGGCGGTGCGTAAAGTCGCAGGGGGAAACTGGTGGCCGGCATTGGCGGCCGGTGCCATGCTGCTCGCCTACCTGTTGTGGCCTGCCCTGATAAAAAGGGTACGCGGACTTCGGGTAATTCCGCCGATCATCGTTGCCCCTTTGCTGGGGGCGATGGTTGCCTGGTGGGTCGAACCAATTGCAGTGCCTTCCGTTTCAGTCGCGGGCCTCGCATCCAATGGGCCTTGGCAATGGCTTCCGATTCAACTCTGGCCGCTTCTGGCAGATCAGAATGTCATCAAGCTGGCGACCGTTGGCCTGCCCGGTGCCATCACGTTGGCGCTGGTCATGATTCTGGAGGCCTTCACCGCCGCTGCCATCATGGAGACGCGGTTTGGCGTTCGCATCAATGCCAACCGGGAGCTGCTGGTGCTGGGTGGTGCCAACATGGTGAGCGCGCTGGCGGGCGGAGTCCCCAGCACCGGCAGCCCTGTTCGCAGTGTTTCAAGCTGGCTCGATGGCGGTCGAGGTGTCGTTGCGTCGCTGCTGACTTTGTTGCTCTCAGGGGCAATAGTGGTTGTATTGAGCGCTTGGTTGCTGGTTTTGCCAGTCGGTGTGGTTGCCGGACTTTTTTTGGTGCAGGCCGTCATCATGTTTGATCCAGCGTTCCTGCGCCGCCTGATAAGCATGCTGCGAGCGCGGCAATGGCGCATCTCAGGCACGCAGGATCTGGGCTTCTGGATCACGCTGGCGATTTCGCTGGTCACATTTTTCGGCAACCTGGTTTGGGCTTGCGGCATCGGCGTTGCATTGTCGTGTCTGGCGGTGCTGCGTCGTGTGTCGGCCAATCTGACTGCACGTTGGGCTTACCTTGACCAATACCGCTCACGGCGCGTGCGCAGCCCTGGCGAGATCAACAATCTCACACGAACTTTTCACCGAGTGGGCGTGCTGCGGCTGTCGGGCCACCTCTTCTTTGGCAACAGCGCCAGGCTGATGCAACTGGCCGACGACCTGCATCCGGACGCGACTGCCGTGGTGATCGATGTCAGCCAGGTACACGATGTGGATCCCAGCGGCGTGGAGGCTGTGAGCTGGTTGATCAGGGCACTGATCGAACGAAGCTTGAAGGTGGTGGTGACGGGAGTCAAGCGCACGCAAGCCGCCCATTTGCGATTTCGGTTGCAAGCCGCAGATGGCGTACTTCACCGCGCCGACCTGGATCGCGGGCTGGAGGCCTGCGAAGACCTCGTGTTAATGAATTCCACCGTGATGACCGGTGGGCTGATGTCTCAGGCCCTCGCGCTAAACAGCCTGTTGCAGGACTTGGCTGAAAATGAAATTACAGCAGTGCTGCGGCTCGGAGAAGCGCACGAATTTGCTCAGGGTGCCGTGTTGTTTCGAAAAGATGCGCCGGCCGACGGCATCTGGCTGCTGGAGTCCGGTGTGGTCAGCATCCTGACAGGTGAAGGCGATAACGCCATACGCCTGGCCACGTTTGGCCCGGGTCAGTTTGTGGGTGAGATGGGCTTCATTGATGGCAAAAACCGTTCCGCTACCGCATGGGCCGATTCGCCTGTAAAAGCCTTGCTGCTGGACACCAACGCCATCGCCGAGCTGCTGGCCAATGAGAGTGAAGTGGCTCTCAAAATTACGCGAAACATTGCGCGGGAGCTGTCGCATCGCGTCAGGTTGTCAACCGCCTTGATGGCCGAGAAGGCGGCGGATTCGTCATCCGTGTGGGCCAACCAGTCGCTGGAAAATCCTTCGCAACTTTGATTCAGAAATGCAATGGCATCCGGCTCAGTCCCAGCGCGGTGTCGCTTCGTCCTTCAAGTTGGAGCGGTGTACGGCATAGTCAGGTATTACCGTGCGAACTGTGTCCCAAAAGCGCGGGCTGTGATCCATCACCCGCAGATGGCTGAGCTCATGCGCCACCACATAGTCAATCACCGACAGCTTGAAGTGAATCAGTCGCCAGTTCAGCCGAATCGATCCACTGGCACTGGCGCTGCCCCAGCGCGTTCCGGCACTGCTAAGCGACAACTTGCGCCACTGCACCCCCAACAGCGGTGCAAAGTGATTCATCCGCTCGGTAAAAATCCGCTTGGCCTGGCGCATCAACCAGGCCTGCACCGCATCGCGAATTTGCTCGGGTGCAGCGTTGTGCGGCAAGGCGACGTGCAGCGCAACATGCCGCGTTTCGTGCGGCACGCCGGGCAGCGTCAGGCGGGTATCGTTGGCATCTGCTTGAAGCTCTGCGCCGGCATTGCCAAAAGCGTGGCGAGGATCAAGCACGACGATCACCGGTTCGCCCAAAAACGGGATTTGCGTGCCGTCACGCCATTCAATGCGCGCGGACTCCAGTCGATCCCGCCGTTCACGCGTTTCGCCGAGCTTTTTGATGATCCAGTCAGCGCGTTCCAGCAACGCAGATTCCACGGCGTGAAGCGCAACCCATTTGGGCGCGCTCACCACCAAGCCATCCGGCCCGACGCAGAACCCGATGGTGCGCCGTTTGCTGCGGCGAAACTCATAGGCCACCATCGCGTCGCCCAAACGCGACTCACGGTTGGCTTTGGGGTGCCGGAAATTGGCGGGTGCCATGATGTCACGCATCGGCACAGCACGCAGGGTCGGCCCAGTTGCTACATTAACAATAGCTTTACTTGTATTAAAATCGAGAGCTGGAGGGCTATTTAGCTCGAATTTTGGTGGTTTACCCCGCTTTGTCCGCTTGGGTGGCGCTTTCGCAGCCGCTGGCGGCGTGGTATCAAACAAATCCAACGTGAACCGCAAGAGAGGGTGCATGCACTCAAGGCCTAGCGGTAGGCCTGCGGATCAAGGCGACGCATCTCGGCTTCAATCCAGGTTTGCACCTCAATCATCAACTCATCGGGCGAACGCCCCTGACTAGGAATCGGCTTGCCTATCGACACATCAACCATGCCGGGGTACTTGATGAAAGCCTTGCGCGGCCAGCATTTTGCGGAAGTCACCGCGACTGGCACCACCGGCGCACCGGTTTCAATCGCCAAGCGGGTTCCACCTGATTTGTACTGCCCCACTTTGCCGCGTGGAATCCGTGTGCCTTCCGGGAACATGATCACCCAAGTGCCCTTGGCCAGCAGCTCGCCGCCCTGCTCCGCGACTTTTCGGAAGGCCTGCTTGCCCAGGTTGCGGTCGATATGAATCATCTCCAGTCGACCGATGCCCCAGCCGAAAAACGGGACCCTCAAAATTTCTTTCTTGAACACGTAGGCCAACGGGCGCGGCATGATCAATGGCATCAAAAAAGTCTCCAGTGTGGACTGGTGCTTCACCAAAAGAACCGCAGGCAGTACCTTACCTTGGGCATCCAGCCCAGGCAGGTTCTCCATGCCCGTCACCCGCCAGTTCACGCCGCAGATGACGCGCAAGCCGTGCATTGCGCAAGCCAGAAAGCCGTTGGCAGATGCCAGCAGATGCCGGGGGCTGGCAAACGGCGCAGCGGCCAGCATCCAAAACGCCACCGGAATCACGGTGAGCAGCATCCACAGCATGTGAATCAGAGATCGTAGGGCGGCCATTTTTAAAGGTGTCGGGGTTGCGGTCAATCTGAAGCGGACACGGCGGGCACTGGGGTGTCCCGGGTGACCAACCAGTCGGCAAAGGCACTTAAATCCTGATGCACACGGGTGTTCTGCGGAAATATGGGCGGCAAGTCGATGCCCCGATAAATGCTGCCGTTGCCCGTCAGCACCAAGTGCGGCTGGCACCCGGCTGCCGCTCCCGCCAATACGTCGCGAAGCGCATCGCCCACCACCGGCACGCTCTTGAGATCAATGCCGTAGCGTTCACCAATCTGCTCAAACAGCCCGGGCGCGGGCTTACGGCAATGGCAGTTATCGTCCGGCGTATGCGGGCAATAAAAAATCGCATCAACCCGCCCGCCTAACGCGGCGAGTTCCTTGTGCATCTTGGCGTGTATGGCGTTCAATGAAGTCACGTCAAAAAGCCCCCGGCCCAAGCCCGACTGATTGGTCGCCACCACCACATGCCAGCCCGCGTGATTAAGCCGGGCAATCGCTTCCAGCGCACCCGGCAAAGCGGTCCACTCTTCCGGCGATTTGATGAATTCGGCGCTCTCGGCGTTGATCGTGCCGTCGCGGTCCATGATGACAAGTTTCATTCAGTGGCCTCCGAGTTTCAGCTCGCCAGTTTTGCCAAATCCGCCACCCGATTCATCGCCGTGTGCAATGCCGTCAGCAGGCCCAGGCGGTTCAGCCGGATGTCAAGTTGCTCTGCGTTGACCATGACACCGTCAAAGAACGCGTCCACCGGTGCGCGCAGGGCGGCGAGCGTTTGCAGAGAAGACGTGTAATCACCCGCTTCGAACTGTGAATTCGCTTTGGGGGCGATGTCTTGCATCGCGACATACAGCGCCTTTTCTGCGGGCTCTGTCAGGAGTATTTCGCTAACGTGCGCGTCCACGGTATCGGTTTTTTTCAGGATGTTGCCGATGCGTTTGTTGGCCGCTGCCAGGGCGGGGGCTTCGGGCAAGGCGGCGAAGGCTCGGACTGCTGCCAAGCGTTTTGGCATCTCGCGAATGAGCTGGGGACTAAGCGCAACAACGGCATTTACTTCTTGTGCACTGTAACCCTGCTCACGCAGGCCACCCATCATGCGTTCAAAGATGAAGTTAAACACATCTACATTGCCGTTCAGCGTGACACCCTGGAATCCAATATTGAACTCCATGTCGCTACGGGCATTACCACAAAGCCTATTTGCGTATCTATCAAACTCCTTGATCGCAAAAGCAATGAGTTGCTTAAGTTCCAGCTCCAGCTCGCACTCCATCAGTAATCGCGTAATGCCAAAAGCATGGCGCCGCAAAGCAAATGGGTCCTTATCCCCCGTAGGAGCCTGGCCGACCAAAAACAGTCCCATGAGTGTTTCAATCTTGTCTGCCAGTGCGAGCGTCGTCCCCACCTGATTGCGGGGCAACTCATCGCCCGCAAAACGCGGCTTGTAATGGTCTTCAATCGCAAGCGCAATGTCTTCGCTCAAGCCGTCGTGGCGCGCGTAGTAACCACCCATGATGCCCTGCAACTCGGGGAACTCGCCCACCATGTCGGTGAGCAGGTCGGCCTTGGCAAGCCGCGCAGCAGTTTCGGCCTGTTTTGCCAGCAAATCGCCACCCAGTTGCTGGCCGATAGCCTTGGCTATCGCACAGACGCGATCCATGCGCTCGCCCTGCGTGCCCAGCTTGTTGTGATAAACCACTTTTGAGAGGCCGTCAACCCGCGACTCCAGCGTCTTCTTGCGGTCCTGGTCGAAAAAGAACTTGGCATCGGCCAACCGTGGGCGCACCACGCGCTCGTTGCCTTGAATCACGGCATTGGCGTCTGCCGGGCTGATGTTGCTCACCACGAGAAACTTGTGGGTCAGCTTGCCCGCCGCGTCCAGCAGTGGAAAGTACTTCTGGTTAGCCTTCATCGTGAGGATCAGGCATTCCTGCGGCACGTCGAGAAACTCGCTCTCGAACTCGCAGACCAGCACGTTGGGGCGCTCCACCAGCGCGGCGACCTCATCCAGCAGCGCGTCGTCGTCGATGGGTCTGAGCGGGGTATGCGAGCCTGATTCCGCTGGGCGCGAGTCTGGTTCCGCTCCGTGCGAATTCGATTTTTTGCCACCCCCAATTTTGGCGGCGGCGGTCGCCAGTTGCCGAACGATCTCGGCACGCCGCTCGGCAAAGCTCGCAATCACCGCGCCGTCCCGCAAAAGCGTGGCCGCATAGCTGTCAGCATCTTTGATGACCACCGGCGACACTGCCGCCTCAAAGCGATGGCCTTGAGTCGTATTGCCTGAATGCAGCCCCAGCGCCTGCACCCTCACCACCTCAGCCCCATGCAGCGCCAGCAGCCCGTGCGCAGGCCGCACAAAGCTCACGCTGGTCCAGCCAGGTAGCTCGCAGCCGCTTTCTAGCTGGTAGCTCATCACCTTGGGAATGGGCAATTTGGAAATGGCTTCTTCCAGCGCTTTTTGCAGCCCAGACCTTAATGTGATCCCAGGCTCAGTAGCGATGTAAAACAGAGTGTCAGGAGACTTACCCAAGGCCTTGACGATTTCCATTCTCGGGATCTGAACATCCTCAAGCGCATTGCGAATAACTTGAGAAGAATCGTGCTCAAGTGCAAGTGCTAGTTGTCCCAAAGCATCTGGTTCTACGCCCAATGCCCGCATTTTCTTGACCAGCGCAGGAGATGGAAGGCCAGAAGTGTCTATTCCGATACTTACAGGCATCAGAGAAG
>JANOTE010000618.1:0-2808 GCA_031416195.1 Rhodoferax sp. | reverse complement strand
ATTGCAGTCATGGCGGATTACATTGTTGCCCGAAAATCCGGCATTGTGCCAAAAAATAGCTACCTCAATTGAAGCTAAATCGCGCATGGCTCAGGACTTCGCGCCCCAGCCAAATCCCGCACTGATGGCGGGATTTTTTTGGTTCAAATTGAAGGCACTTCAGGAAGACTTTTCGCGCCTGAGGCCCTGCAGCAACGTGCGCTGCGTGAAATGCTTCAAGCCTGCCGTGCCGTAATCCGCGTACGCAGCCACTGCGCAAAGTCGGCCTCCGACGCCTCGCCAGTGGCGACGCCCAGCACCGTCAGCGTGGCATCGGCCTGAGTCGCCGTCAGGCGGTATCCGTTCAAATAGAGAAACAAACCCGTCGCCAAAAACGCCGCGCGTTTGTTGCCATCCACAAAGGCGTGATTTTTGGCAAGTCCAACGCAATACGCGGCTGCCAATGCGGCGATGTCGGGTGGGTTTGCTGGGTCAGCGTAAGCAAGCAGGTTCAATGGCCTGGCCAATGCAGAGTCCAGCAAACCCTCGTCCCGCATGCCGCTGCCACCGCCATGCGTGGCCAGGCTTTCGTCATGCAGAATCAGCAGGGCTTGTTTGGAAATCCAGCGCCAGCTCATTTGGCAAGCTGGTGAAAGGTGTCGCGAAAATCATGCATGAACGCGCGGCCTGCCTGAATCTCTTCCTCCAGAGCGGGGTCGTAGGGCGTCAAGGTATAGCCGTCGGGCGTCTCGGTTAAAAACACTGATTCACCCTTGCCCAGCTTGAGTCGCGCAAGCGCTTCTTTGGGCAACACCACGCCGACAGAATTGCCAATTTGGGTGAGTTTGAGCATGTGCATGACGGTCTCCAATGTAATTACAAGCGTAATAATACGCCCCGATCCTGCAACCGTCAATCCAGCGCAGCCGACACATCTCAAAGGGGACAGCCGGCAAAGTCACTTTCAGCGAAAATACGTGAATGACGACTTCGACCCTTGACCCCAGCGCACCTCTCGCCCCCAACTCCTTGCGTCAAGACGCGCAACTGATCGGCCTGGTCGGTGTGGCGCACATGATCAGCCACTTCAGCCAACTGCTTTTGGCGCCGCTGTTCCCGTGGTTGAAAGACGAGTTCAACGCCAGCTACACCGAGTTGGGTTTTTTGATGACGATCTTCTTCGTTGTCTCGTGCGTCACGCAAACGCTGTCGGGTTTCGCAGTCGACAAATACGGCCCCCGGCCGATCCTGTTTGGCGGTTTGGGCCTGCTGGCACTGGCCGCATTCGGCTATTCGATCAGCACCAGCTATTGGATGCTGGCGGGCTTCGCAGCGCTGGCGGGTGTGGGCAATGGCGTGTTTCACCCGGTGGACTACACATTGATCAACCGCAAAGTCAGCGCCAAACGGCTGGGCCACGCCTACAGCACCCACGGTATGACGGGCAGCCTGGGCTGGGCGCTGGCACCAGCATTGGTGGTTCCCTTGGCGCTGGCGTTTTCATGGCGCGTGGCACTGATGGTAGCGGGCACGCTGGCGTTTGTGGTGCTGGCTGTGTTGATTTTTAACCGCGATAAATTGACGTTGCCACGCGCCGCCCCCGCCAAAGCAACATCACAAGCCGCTGCTGCGTCGCAAGCGGGCAGCCTCGACTTTCTGCGCATCCCCGCCGTCTGGATGTGCTTTGGCTTTTATTTGCTCTACGCCATGGTGATCAGCGTCGTTCAGGCCTTCGCCCCCGAGGCGGCGCGCCAGTTGCACGGCGTACCGTTGGGGCTGGCCGCAATGTGCCTGAGCATCTACATGGTTTGCAATGCAGGCGGCATGGTGATTGGAGGCTTTTTGGTAGCAGACCCCCGGCGCTGCGAGCGCATCGTCGGCACCGCGTTTGCAGTGGCAGCCGTGTTCGCGCTCACGCTCGGGCTGGCGAATCTGCCGGCCGTGGCCGTGCCCGTCTTGTTCGGCATCATGGGTTTGACATCCGGCATCGCAGGCCCGTCGCGCGACCTGCTGGTCAAACAATCAACCCCTGCAAACTCCACTGGCCGCGTCTACGGCGTCGTCTATTCTGGGCTGGACATCGGCCAAGCCATCGCGCCCCTGATATTCGGCGCGCTGATGGATGCTCAAAACTACCGCGCAGTATTCATCGGCCTGGCTGCCGTGCAATGCGTGCTGGTAGCCAGCGCATTCAGCATGCAGCGCTCTCGGCGGGTGCAACCGTCGTATGCTATTTAATATATAGCAATTTGTGTATATTCTACGAGAGCTAGAGGGATAAAACGTTCATAATTTCAGTCAAAACGGCTGAAATGACCGGAAATAGGTCGAAAGCGGGGTAAATTTACTACAATTGTGGTAAATTGACGATGCCATGCCTTGTAACTCCAAGCTCAGTTCACCCAGACCTTTGAAACGCCTTGCGCGATGCATTGACCCACAAACCCTCAAACCACGGCCTTCGTTTTCGGGCCACCGCCAATCGAAACGTCTGCTTGGTGTTCCTCGTGTTGTCATCCCACAGCGCCCCCACTAGCCAGCACTTGATGGTGCAGCGTTGATAGCGTGTGGCTGACCCACCTTATTTGATAACACCGGTCTGTGTGAGCTTCTTAGCCGCGCGCATGGCGGCTGACTTTGATTGGCGCGCGGGGAGGGTCTGATTGATGCTTCTAAGCCGCGCGCATGGCGGCTGACTCACCAGTCATGCCACCCCATGCCGACTTAGCCTTCTAAGCCGCGCGCATGGCGGCTGACTGCGGACGCCGTGGCTGATGCCCGCACCGGCACTTCTAAGCCGCGCGCATGGCGGCTGACTCTGCCAGCAGC
>JANOTE010000617.1:0-5554 GCA_031416195.1 Rhodoferax sp. | reverse complement strand
GCGCGCCAACTGTAAAAAAAGGCGCCAATGGTGAGAACTGCCAGTAAGAGGCCGATACCCAAACTGCCGAGAAGGTTTCTGCGCGCAGCCTCGACAAAGGTATCGGCACGGAACACCGTGGTGTCAAACTGGATGCCCGTCAAGCCCGGCCGCATTGAGTCCAGCGCCTTTTCAACATCACGCGTTACTTGTGCCACACTGCTGCCCGGAGTGCGCTCAACCACCAGCATGACGCCAGTGGCTCCGCCAGGGAGAATCGCGTCACCGATAAGCTGCTGGTGTCCGTCCACCAGTTCCGCAACTTGCCCCAAGGTGATGGGCTTTGGCGAATCGCCCTCAATTGTGATCAATGACAGGTCTTTGGCAGTCTTGATGGGTTGCGTGTGGTTGATCGAGATGCGCTGGTTCGGCGTGTCGATGAAACCACCCGTACCCGGTGTCGACGCTTCCACGAAGGTAAGTGGGGAGGACCACATGGCGTTGGCCGCAGTCTTGATGAGATCGTCAATCGGTACCTTGTTCATCCGAAGCCGGTGCGGGTCAATCAGGACCTGCAACTGCCGGTCTCGCAAACCCCAGATCGACACGTTTGCCACGCCCGGGGTTGACAGCAACTTCTGGCGGATGCGCCACCGGGCAAGTGTCGACATGTCAATGGGCGACACCTCCTTGGAGGTCATGGAAATCATCATCAGACGACTGGTGGTCGCAGTCGGTTGGATCACGAAAGGCGGCTTGGATACCGCTGGCAACGCGGGAACCATGGTCAATCGCTCTTGCACCACCTGGCGGGCTCGCACGTCCAGGGTGCCAGGCTGGAAAATCATCTCGACAGCAGACAGACCCGGTGCGGACTTGGAGCGAATTTTGTGCAGCCAGGGTATTCCGGTGAAGAACTCCTGCTCCATCGGGTTGGTAATCAGGTTCTCAGCCTCTTCCGGCGAAAGCCCCAGTGCCTCGGTCTGAACCTCCACCCGTACTGGGCCGAAGTCTGGCAAGGCCTCAACCCTTAGTTCTGGCAATCGCGTGATGCCAACTGCCATCAGGGCCACCGCGATCGCGATGACCTGAAGCCGGTACTTGGTGCTTGAACCAATAAGCCATTGCAACATGATTGTTACCTCCTTTTAAGCGGGGAAACCGGCGCTGTCGAGAGCTAATGCGCTTGTGCTCAGCCACAGGCTGGCGGACGCGACCGGCTGCAAAAGAATCGGCGGGCTCGACACGTTGGGCAAGGCATGCGCCTGCACCATGCGCTCCTGAACCATTTGGCGCGCCTTGAGCAAATCAGTTCCGGGCGCAAAAAACATCTCGATGGAAGAAAGGCCCGTGATTGATTCAGACTTGATCGAGGGCAGCCACGGCACCCTCACCCGAACACTGGAATCAATGATGCTTTGCAACACGATGACCTCCCTTGACGAATGGTTGACTGTGCTGAATTCTGGCGTTGGCATTGACCTCGCGAAAACAGGAAACTGGTTAGATTTCCCGAAGGTCGTTGGTTAGCGATTTGTTCGGCCAACCAAGCCAGCACTTCATCATTTTTCTGCTCTTCTCTTATGTCTGACGCTAACAGCCGGGTAATGCGCCGTCAATCAATATAAACAAATTGATACATAAAATTACAAATTGAACTCGCCATGAATGGGAGCAGTGAATGCTGCGCGATAAATGTTTTCAGTGCCGACCCGCCGTGTTTTACCAAGCGTAGCTGAGTACCGCAGACAGCCCGCGACCGGTGTTACCCGTACCGCCCTCACTGCTTGGATAATCTTTGGTCAGGCTGTACTCGAAGACCAGCTTGACACCGTCTGCAAGCCACTCTCCGAGCGTCATGGTGAGTCGCTGCCTGGGAAGAAACCCAACCCGGCTGGTGGTGGTGCCGGTAACTTGTGAAACGCCCGCCAAGTCCCGTGTTTCTGAATAACCAACGGCAGCAAATGTGCCCTGCCCACCAATTGAGGTTACCCATGGGTTCCAGTCGAATTGGTAGCCTGCCGAGATTTGCCACGCAGACGGCTGAATCGAAACACCGTTGCCCAGACCATCCCGGAATTGCGCTCGCTCTGAGGCGCCGTTCCACTCCCCGGTGAGCGAAACGCGTCCAAGTGTCAGCTTCGCGTTGGCTGCCAGCCCTTTGACTGGGCCAAACTGATCAGCGAATCCACTGTATTCACCGGCCAAAAACTTGCTGTCAAAAATGGAGCTGTTGTAGTCGACATTGACATCGACCGTCCAGGGGCACCGACCGGAGTTGCCCAATTCGGAGTAGTTACGACCGCAATGCCCGTTGGTGCGATAGCCGAGTCGCGCGCTGACATTCTTGGTGTAACTGCGACTTGGCGCTGCAGTATCGGAGCTGTCGTAAAGGTAAACGCTTCCGTAAAACGGGGGCATCTCCGGATTGGCTGGCACAGCCCTGAGTGGTTTTGGCCGAGTGACCGGCGGGCGATAACCCAGCCCTTGCGCGAACCGGCCGACCAGAGGGCTGAACAACAGCGGCTTGACGGGCGGCGCAAACACCGGCGGCCCCAAACGGGTCGGGGTTGATGTGGGCACGCCAAAACCAAGGCCCACCGCGTTCTTCTTCATTTCAAATGCCTCGACCGTCAGCGGCGAATCGATGGACAGAACGTCAGCTCTGTGGACGCCTGAAGAACTCCCAAATGGCAACGCTTGTCGCCCGACCCGTAGATAAAAAGGAAAGCGTTGCAGGTCGCCGATGGTGAAATAGGCCCGGTCCAGGTTGATGCGGTCCACAGCAGAATTGATGGCCGTCGCTGCCGGCGTGCCAGAGCCGGTTCGTACGCCCGTACCATCAACGTATTGAATTGCAAAGCTTCCAAGTGTCCATGGGTTGACCTGAATCTCCAGGTCAAGCTCGGCCGTGTTGAGCTTGAGCGCATCAGTCTGCGTGCCGGAAAAGTCCGAGTTTCGCCCCACGAGCATTTCAATCGCGCCGCCCAGCGACACCGCATCATTGATCCTGGAACCGGTCTTGGACAGTGAGTCCTGAATGATGAGCCGGGTGGCCTGCTCATTCGCCGCTTTCGAAATCTCAAGTTCCCGGACTCGTTGAGCCAACTGATCATTGGAAAGTACTGGCGCTGACACGGTCGGCGGGACTTGCGACCTGGCGGCCTGTCCTGACTCCAGCGTTGCGAGCCGACCAGCAAGTTGCCGGTTCTCCAGCTGAAGCGTCTGTATTGCGCGCTTGAGTTCTTCGATTTCTGAGTCAGCCGCAATCGCCGAACCAGCAGAGCTGAAAAATGTCACCGACAGAACACCCGCTGCAATTGCTGCCGATTTGGCGGCAGAGTCTTTGAGGTATTTCATGAATTTATTGCCTCCCATGTTGGCGCGACTCAAATAGCCACTCGGAACACTGCATTTTTATGATTTATTGCTTACGAAGTCAAAAATTGTTTTCTTCGAATGAACCTAGTTGCATTGCGTTACTCATTTCGCTCTCGCTGGCGGTGTAAAGCGGGCGTGTCACCGTGATGAAACCCTCGCCAAAGAAGCGCGGCTTGAAGCCAGCGCGGATATTGAGAGTGTCGAGAGTATCGAGAGTATCGAGAGTAGGCGTTTGATCAGTTTGCATTCAGAATACTATATTTTTAATAGCTTTTTGTGGAATAAATACGTGGGATAGAGTGCTATTTTTATGATAATTTAATGATTTTTGCACCGAAATCATCAAAAATTAACTCATGGGTTAATTTTATTCGCCAATTTTTACCACGACGCGCCCGCGCAGGCTGCCTGCCATCAGCTCATGCGCCTTGCTGATCGCGCCGTCCAAATGTACGTCAATGATCATCTTCTCCAGCAAATTCACATCCAGATCACTGGCCAGCCGATCCCACGCGCGTTGGCGTTTGGCCAAAGGTGCCATGACGGAATCCACCCCCACCAGGCTCACCCCGCGCAAGATGAACGGCATGACACTGGTTGGCAAATCCATGCCCTGTGCCAGGCCACAGGCCGCCACCACGCCACCGTAGCGGGTTTGCGCCAACGCGTTGGCCAGCGTGTGCGAGCCCACGGCATCCACCACACCGGCCCAGCGCTCTTTTTGAAACGGCTTGCCCGCTGCGGACAGCGTGGCGCGGTCAACAATTGCACTGGCTCCCAGCGATTTCAAATACGCTTCTTCGCTGATCTTGCCGGTAGCGGCCACCACCGTGTAACCCAATTTTCCCAAAAGCGCAATCGCCACGCTGCCCACGCCGCCCGTGGCACCGGTCACCAGCACTTCGCCATCACTTGGCTTCACACCGTGATCCTGCAAGGCCAGCACGCACAGCATGGCGGTGTAGCCTGCGGTGCCAATCGCCATCGCCTGCCGCTCGGTGAACGCACTGGGCAGCTTGACCAGCCAGTCGCCCTTGAGCCGCACTTTCTCTGCCAGACAGCCCCAGCGCGTCTCGCCCACACCCCAGCCGTTGTGAACAAATTTGTCGCCCGCTTTCCAGGCCGGGTGACTGGATGCGGTCACCGTGCCCGCCGCATCAATGCCCGCCACCATCGGCCAATTGCGCACCACCGGGCTCTTGTTGGTGATGGCCAGGCCGTCTTTGAAATTGAGTGTGGAGTAGGCCACCGCCCCCGTGATGTCGCCATCCGCCATCGGCGGCAACTGGGTCTCGTCAACCTGCGTCACGCTGGCCTTGAAGCCGTCGGTGTTTTCCAAAAGCAATGCACGGAACATCATGAATCCTATTTAAATATTTAATATCAACACGTTAGAGTGTAATCAGAGAATAAACTTTAACTTGACACCAGGCCTTGGGGGCGCGTATGCTCTGTCCCCATGCCCGTGTTTACCCGTTCAAGCCCGAAAACTTCAGCAACTGTACCTGCGTTTTTGCTCGCTTGCCTTTTAGCAAGCAGCGCACACGCCGAGCCTGCCACAACCAGCGACGACATGGATCGCTTTTTGGCAGACAAAGGGTTGTTCACCCAAATTGCGCAAGTGCGAGACAGCGTCTCAAGCAAAGCATCAGAACTGGTGGTGACCGCGCTGGGCTTCCTGGGTGTGCCCTACAAGCGCGGCGGCAACTCGGTGGAGACGGGTTTTGATTGCAGCGGCTTCGTGCGCGCGATGTACGAGCAGACGGTGGGCTTGATCTTGCCGCGCAAGGCCGAGCAGCAAGCCGCCGCCACGCAGCAAATCGAAAAGTCCGAATTGCAACCCGGCGACCTGGTGTTCTTCAACACCCTGCGGCGCACCTTCAGCCACGTGGGCATTTACGTGGGCGAAGGCAAATTCATTCACTCGCCCCGTGCCGGATCTGAAGTGCGCGTGGAGGACATGAAAAAAGCCTACTGGGCGCATCGGTTTGATGGCGCCAGGCGGGTTACCCCGTCGCCACCAACAGCAGCAGATTAGCCCATTCACAAAAAATGGCTTCCCGGTCGGTTCTCATCGGCTGAGCGAGGTGCGACTTCGGTGATCGGGATGGCGCCAGGCACAACCCGATCACCCCATGATTGACCTCAATTGTCGATGCGAATAATTGTCGGGCTGGGCATTCCGGGAGCACCG
>JANOTE010000616.1:0-4319 GCA_031416195.1 Rhodoferax sp. | reverse complement strand
TTTCGTCGAACTGCGCGATGCAGGCGACCCGGTGGAGATCGCCGCGCGCTACAACGAGCAGGGCGCGGACGAGCTGACGTTTCTGGACATCACCGCCACCAGCGACAACCGGGGGCTGATCCTGCACATGATTGAGGCGGTGGCCTCGCAGGTGTTCATTCCGCTCACGGTGGGTGGCGGCGTGCGCACGGTGGACGATGTGCGCCGCTTGCTTAATTCAGGTGCAGACAAAACCAGCTTCAACTCAGCGGCGATTGCCAACCCGCAGGTGATTGAGGATGCCTCGGCCAAATACGGCGCGCAGTGCATTGTGGTGTCGTTTGATGCGAAAAAACGATCTGGCGAAGATGCGATGCGGCTCGGCCCCGGCTGGGATGTCTACAGCCACGGCGGTCGCAAAAATACCGGTCTGGATGCCGTGAAGTGGGCCATCGAGATAACCCAGCGCGGCGCGGGCGAAATTAAGCTGACCAGCATGGATCGCGATGGCACCAAATCGGGATTTGATTTGGAGTTGACCCGCGCCGTGAGTGATGCAGTCAGCGTGCCGGTCATCGCATCGGGCGGTGTGGGCACGCTGGATGATTTGGTCAACGGCATCAAGATCGGTGGGGCTGATGCCGTGCTGGCAGCCAGCATCTTTCATTACGGGGAGTTCACCGTAGGCCAGGCCAAGGCCCGAATGGCGGCCGTTGGCATCCCGGTGCGGCTGTAATGTCAGACAATCAACGGATGAATTGGCTAAATGACGTGAAATGGGACGACAAGGGCTTGATCCCCGTGGTCGCCCAAGAGGTAGGCAGCAACGATGTGCTGATGTTCGCCTGGATGAACCGCGCAGCGCTGCTGGCCACGGCTGAGACAGGCCGTGCAGTGTACTTCAGCCGCTCACGCAACAAGCTATGGCCCAAAGGCGAAGAATCAGGCCACGTCCAGACGGTGCATGAGATTCGCATGGACTGTGACAACGACGTGCTGCTCCTCAAAGTGACTCAACTCGGACACGATCCGTCCATTGCCTGCCACACCGGGCGGCACAGCTGCTTTTTCAGTGTGTTGAAAGACGGCCAGTGGCAAATTACCGCCCCGGTCTTGAAAGACCCGCAATCCATCTACAAATAGTGCTGTGAATTCAATGCCGCCTGCAACGCTCCCCATTTCAGCGCCAGACACCTTGGCCCGTTTGGCCGACGTGATCGAATCACGCCTGCCGCAAAACAACGGCAATGCCGACGTGAGTTACGTAGCGCGTCTGCTGGCCAAGGGGCCGGATGCGTTTTTGAAAAAAATTGGCGAAGAAGCGACCGAGGTGGTTATGGCCGCCAAAGATGCTGATCATGGCGGTGACAAATTCAAAGTCGTCAACGAAGTGGCTGATCTGTGGTTTCACTGCATGATTGCGCTGGCACACTATGGCATGCGGCCTGCGGATGTGATTGCGGAGCTGGCACGCCGGGCAGGCACCAGCGGTATTGAAGAGAAAGCTTTGCGCAAGGCCTTGAGCCGTGAAGTGCGTGAAGCGGCTGAGTAGGTGGCGTAGCTGGCGATGGGGCATTTTTTGGAGATTGAAATGAATGATGTAACCGATGTGATCACTGTAGATTCTGAAAAAGCACAAAACCTGAAAACGGTAGGCTGGATCAGCTATGTTCTGCATCTGATCGTGGCCGTGGGTGCGTTGATTCCGGGTGCCCAAGCCGGCCTGGTTTTATTGATCATCGCGCTGGTGATTGATCTGGTGAAAAAAGACGAGGCCTCAGGCACTTGGCAGGCCAGCCACTTCTCATGGCGGATTCGCTCGGTGATTTGGGCGGGCATTCTTTATGTGGTGACCTTTCCACTATTTTTACTGCTTTATGTGCCTGGCGCGATTGCCTGGCTGGTGATTTCCATCTGGTTCCTCTATCGAATCGTGCGGGGCATGGTGGCCATGAACAACAACCGGCCTGTGGGGCAGTAACGCGATGAGCCATGACCCCAATTGCCTGTTCTGCAAAATCGCAGCGGGCAAAATTCCTTCAAAAAAAGTCTTTGAGAATGAGGAAATTCTGGCTTTTCATGACATTCACCCTTGGGCACCGGTGCATTTTTTGATGATCCCAAAACTGCACTTACCCTCGATGGCTCAGGTCACTGACGAACATGCGGGCTTGCTGGGGCGGATGATGGTGCTGGCCTCCAAGCTCGCGGTCCAGGAAGGTTGCAATCCTTATCCAACGGGTGGGTTTCGCATTGTTACCAATACTGGGGCGCAGGGTGGGCAGGAGGTGCATCATCTGCACATTCACGTGATGGGTGGCGCACGGCCTTGGCTTAAAGGCTAGTTCAGGGGCTAACCAGTGCTTGCTCAATCCCACAATTTTGGAATACCGTTTCCTGGCATTCGCCGCAGCGGCCCATTAGCCGTTTAAAATCAGATTTACCTTCAAGGAGAAGTCCATGGGATTTTCAACCACTCACCTGATTATTTTTCTCGTCATCATTGTGGTGATTTTCGGCACCAAGAAGCTGCGCAATATTGGCGGTGACTTGGGCGGTGCGGTCAAGGGTTTCAAAGACGGCATGAAAGACGGCAGCGACAAAGCCGCTGAGGCCGCAGCCGCCACTGGTGCCACGCCACAGGTTGGAGCGACCACGGCAGCGGCTAAAGAGACTATCGACGTCGAAGCCAAGACCAAAGCGTGACGAATTTAGCGTGATCGACATTGGGGTTACCAAGCTCGCCATCATCGGCGGTATTGCACTCGTGGTCATTGGGCCCGAGAAGCTGCCCGGCTTGGCCAAAATGATTGGCACGCTGCTGGGGCGAGCGCGCCGCTACGTGGCGGACGTGAAGGCCGAGGTCAATCGTTCGATGGAGCTGGACGAGCTCAAGAAGATGAAAGACACGGTGCAGAACGCCGCGCGGGATGTGGAGCAATCGATCCAAAGCGGAGCCAGCGACTTTGAAAGCAGTTGGAAAGAGGCGACGGACGCTGCAGTCTCCACCGCCACCATGGCGGATCCACCACCGAGCTTTCCGCAGTACCGGCACCCCAAAAAGAAATGGCGCGTGAAGCAGGGTGCCACGCCGAGCTGGTATAAGGCACGTACTGGCACACGAACCAAAGCCCTGTCGGGTGCCGCAAGAGTCGCCCGATTTCGACCCAAGCTCCTCAGCGGGTAATTGACTTGAATAAGCGACCTGATGAGCGACTCCAACTACCCTAAAGACAGTAAAGACGGCGATAAAACCAAAGAAGACGAACTGGCAGGCACCGAGCAGCCATTCGTCCAACACTTGGTCGAGTTGCGCGACCGTTTGCTGATGGCGCTGTATGGCGTGGGTGCCATTTTGGTGGTGCTGCTGTTTTACCCCGGCCCCTCGCAAATGTATGACCTGTTGGCGATGCCGTTGGTCAAAGCCCTGCCTGAGGGCTCACGCATGATTGCGGTGGGTGTGGTGTCGCCGTTCTTGGTGCCGATCAAAGTCACTGTGCTCGCAGCCGTGGGTTTGGCGCTGCCGTGGATTCTTTTCCAAGTGTGGGCGTTTGTTGCACCGGGCCTCTACAAGCATGAGAAAAAGTTGGTGCTGCCCCTGGTCGCTGCCAGCACGATTCTGTTTTACACCGGGGCGGCGTTTTGCTATTTTTTCGTGTTCGGCCAGGCCTTTCCGGCGATCCAGAAAATGGCCCCAATGTCAGTGGCGGTTAGCCCGGATATTGAAGCCTATCTGGACTTCGTCATCACCATGTTTATCGCCTTTGGCGTGGCGTTTGAGGTGCCAATTGCCGTGGTGATTCTCGCGCGCATGAAGATCGTGACGATTGCGCAGCTCAAAGCCTTTCGCACCTACTTCGTCGTGGGTGCTGCGGCCGTGGCCGGCATTGTCACCCCGCCCGATCCGGTGTCGATGATCGCGCTCTTGGTGCCGATGTACCTGCTGTACGAGGTGGGCATCTGGTGCGCGCAGGTTTTCATCAAACACACCCAAGCACCTGATGATGTGACACAAGCAGACAAAGCAGCAGCATCAGACTCGGCAAAATCGTAAAAATTAACCTGTGGGTTAATTTCGAGTGCAAAGAAGGAAATTTTGCCTAAATTTTGAGTCTTATACGGTCTTAGCCCCCGTATAAATTGCACAAATAGCTATATTTAATATAGCACATTAAAGACCAAATAAACTCACTGTCGGCTTTGTCGGCGGCTCTTATGCCGCACATACGGCGTCACATTCAACTCAACCTTGTCGTTACGACGTATCAGGCTGAATGTGGATGCGGTTCCTGGTTTGAGTGCCGCCACTTGGCTGAGCAGTTGCGGCACGGTCGCGACCG
>JANOTE010000615.1:0-2203 GCA_031416195.1 Rhodoferax sp. | reverse complement strand
GTTGTGGCGGTCACCACGTTGTTCCGCCTCGCCCTGCGCAATGCCCGAACGCGCGAGCGCTTTGATGCCTTTTGGCTGAACCTGCCGGTGCTGGGCTCGTTGAGCGCACGCTACAACGCCGCACGTTTTGCCAGCACGTTGGCGATGCTGGCCGCTGCCGGTGTGCCCATCCTTAAAGCGCTGCAGGCAGCGGCAGACACCTTGTCGAACAAAGCCATGCAGGCCGATGCAGCGCAGATCGTGGTGCTGGTGCGCGAGGGCGCGCCACTGGCATCGGCGCTCTCGCAAAAAAAACGCTTCCCCGGCTTATTGAGCATGTTTGCGCGGCTGGGTGAGCAAACCGGGCAGTTGCCCACCATGCTGGGCCGCGCCGCCAAACAGCTCAGCCTGGAGGTGCAGCGCCGCTCGGTTCAGTTGGCAACGATTGCCGAGCCACTGCTGATTGTGCTGATGGGCTTGGTAGTGATGTTGATCGTACTGGCCGTGCTGATGCCAATCATCCAACTGAATCAACTGGTCAAGTAAAAATATGCCACTCAACCTCGACGGCAAGCTGGTGGTGGCGATCTCGTCGCGGGCGCTGTTCGATTTTGAAGAAGAGAACGAAGTATTTGAGGCAGGCGCAGGTCTGCACAAAGACCGCGCTTACATGGATTTGCAGTTGAACCGCCTGGAGCGGCCTGCCAAGCCCGGCGTCGCGTTTTCGCTGGTGAAAAAGCTGCTGGCCTTCAATGACGATGCGGCCCAGCGGGTCGAGGTGGTGATCCTCTCGCGCAACGACCCGGTCAGCGGGATGCGGGTGTTCCGCTCGGCCAAGCACTATGGCTTGAAGATTGAGCGCGGCAGCTTCACGCGCGGGCAGCCGCCCTGGCGCTACTTGAAGCCGCTGCACGCCAATCTGTTTTTGTCCGCACATTTGAGCGACGTGCGCGCCGCGCTGGACGCAGGTGTGCCCGCCGCGCAGGTCTACCCCTCCTCAAAACACGCCAGCGAGGCACATCCGCTGGAGGTGCGCATTGCGTTTGATGGCGATGCGGTGCTCTTCAGCGATGAGGCCGAGCGCGTCTACCAGGCTGAGGGTTTGTCGGCTTTTCAAAAGCACGAAACCGACAAGGCCAGCCTGCCGCTGCCCGCTGGGCCGTTCAAACCACTGCTGGCGGCGCTACACCGATTGCAACAGGAAGGCACGCCCGCCATGCGCTTGCGCACTGCACTGGTCACTGCCCGCAGCGCCCCGGCGCACGAGCGCGCCATTCGCACCTTGATGGCCTGGAACATTGAAGTTGATGAAGCCATGTTCCTCGGCGGCCTGGCCAAAGGCGAGTTCCTGCGCGAGTTTGAACCCGATTTTTTCTTTGACGATCAGACCGGTCACATTGAGTCTGCGGCGCAGCACGTTCCTTCAGGGCATGTAGCCAGCGGGGTGTCGAATCCGACTTGAGCGAATGAATTCTATTAATTTACTACATTTGTAGTTAAATTTCGACAAAAATTAACTCACAGGTTAATATTTTCATCAAATTCGATTTTCAAGACCCAATTTACAGTAATATCGGCCTCTAGCTCCCGTATTAAATGCATAAATAGCTATATATATAATAGCGTTTTACCGTTGCAAGCGGGTAGATTGCAGTTGATTGATAAATTTGACACTGGGGAAAGTAAATTGACATGACGCATGTACGCGCTGTAACGGTGGGCGACCTTCGCGGTCTGGCTCAGAAAAATTTGCCAAAGGCAGTATTTGAATTCATTGACGGTGGGGCACACGACGAGCGCACGCTGAACGCCAACATGCGTGATCTGGGGCAGATCAGTTTTGCGCCCCGTGTCCTTACGGATGTCAGTGACCGGCACCAAGCGGTGCAACTGCTTGGGCAAGAGTTTTCCTCGCCATTCATCCTCGGCCCTACTGGCCTTGCTGGTCTGCTATGGCCCGATGGCGACGTAGTAACCGCCCGCGCCACGGCAACTGCCGAAGTAGGCTACTGCCTTAGCACCAATTCAAATTGCTCGATTGAACAGGTGGCGCAGCAGGGACGCCCCAATTTCTGGTTCCAGCTTTATATTCAGCGTGACCGCGCCATGGTTCGGTCTCTGGTCGAACGCGCGGCGGCTGCTGGTTGCCCGGTGCTGTGCGTCACCGTCGACCTGCCCGTCCAGGGCGCGCGCGAACGGGATGTGCGCAATGGTTTCACGGTGC
>JANOTE010000614.1:0-4022 GCA_031416195.1 Rhodoferax sp. | reverse complement strand
AGCCGTTTGAGCTCGCCGTCCATGATGTCAAGGCGCAACTTGATCACCGTCACGCGCAGGTCCGAGATTGATGCCTCGATACTTTCCACTTCCCGGCCCAGCGGTTGCAGGCTGTCCAGCTCAATGATGGCGCGCGATGTCTCCTCAAAACTCTGGCCTTGCATGGCAACCGCCAGTGCGGCCAGAGGTTGTTGGCCATGCTCGGTCATTTGATGGTCAATCCAGCGAAACAATTCGCCATAAAGACCCTCCAGCGCGCACAGGGTTTCATGCTCTAGCGCGGTAAGTTGATCCCAAAAACCGCAGTTGCCCAGCAGGATGCTGGCGATGTTTCGCGCATGCGCTTCGATGGACGGGCGCGTTGGCGTGCGCCGCCCGAAGTCGCCTGACGAGCGGTTGCCGCCCGAGCTGTCGGCGTATGGCCGTCTGAAGGGCTTTCTGGTGCTGTCATCAGCGGTCGACCACAGATCGGATAAATCCCGTTTATCCACCTTGACGTGGCCCGCAATCTCGGAGAGCAACTGGCGTTTGAGCGCTCCATCGGGCAACAAAGACCAAAGCGGTCTGGCATTGCTGGCCATGTGCGCGCGGCCTTCGGCACTGGACAAATCCAGGCCCTCGCGGGTTGCGTCAATCAGGAAGCGGCTTAACGGCACGGCTTCGCTGATGCAGCGCGAGAAGCCGTCTTTGCCGTGCGCGCGGATGAAACTGTCGGGGTCATGCTCCGGCGGTAAGAACAGGAATTTGACGTTACGCACATCGGTCGCAAAGGGCAGGGCGGCATCCAACGCCTTGCGTGCGGCGCGTCGGCCTGCGGCATCGCCATCAAAGCTGAACACCACCGAGTCCGTGAAGCGGAACAGCTTTTGTACATGGTCATTGGTGCAGGCGGTGCCCAGACTGGCCACGGCATTCGGAAAGCCAAGCTGCGCCAGCGCCACCACGTCCATGTAGCCTTCTGTCACCAATGCAAAACCATGTTCACGCAGGGCCTGGCGGGCTTCAAACAGACCATACAACTCCCGGCCTTTGCTGAAGACGGGCGTTTCGGGCGAGTTCAAATACTTAGGTTTTTCATCCCCCAGCACCCGTCCGCCAAAGCCAATGCATTCGCCTTTGACGTTGCGGATCGGGAACATGACGCGGTCGCGAAAGCGGTCGTAGCGCTTTTCTTCTTCGCCTTCTTCCGTGTTCAAAATGACCAGCCCGCTCTCGACCAGCAATGGGTCGTCGTAGTGCGGGAACACGCCCGCCAGGCTGCGCCAGCCCATTGGTGCGTAGCCCAGGCCAAACTGTTTGGCAACCTCGCCACTGACGCCCCGGCCTTTGAAATACTCGATGGCGCGGGGCGACTCTTTAAGGTGGCTGCGATAGGCCTCGCCCGCCTTCTCCAGCACGTCATTCAAAGTCACCTGCTTTTGCCGCTGCTCCTGGGCACGGGCGCGGTCTTGCGGGCTGGAGTCCTCCTCGGGCACCTGCATTCCGTATTGCTGGGCCAGGTCTTTCACCGCCTCCACAAAGTTCATGCCCGCGTGATCCATCAAAAAACCGATGGCATTGCCGCTTTTGCCGCAGCCAAAGCAGTGGAAGAATTGCTTGCTCGGGCTGACGCTGAACGACGGCGATTTTTCGCCGTGAAACGGGCACAGGCCCATGAAATTGGCTCCGCCTTTTTTGAGCTGGACGTAGCGGCCCACGATGTCGACGACATCGGCGCGGGCCAGGAGTTCTTGAATAAAGGTTTGGGGGATCGACACCAGGCAGATTGTCCACCGGATTGCCGATTAGTCGCCCATCACAACACCCTCACGCCGAGGATCTGCGCCACCCAACCAGAGCGCCTTGCCGTGTGCCTGGCCGCTGGTGATGGCTTGCAGGCCGCTGGTCATCGCGGTCTCACGCACTTCGTGGCCCCGTGCCTTCAAGGCATCGACGGTCGCAGCCGGGAAGCGCTTTTCTTCCAGCACAGTAGGGCCGTTGAGCGAAGCGAAATTGGGTAAATTAATCGCCTGCTGCGGCAGCATGCCCCAGTTCAACACGCCGTAGAGCGTCTTGGCGGTGTAGTGAATGATCAGCGCGCCGCCGGGGCTGCCGCCGCTCATCACCAGTGCGCCTGTGGCTTTGTCAAACACCAAAGTCGGTGCCATGCTGGAGCGTGGCCGTTTGCCCGGTTGCACGCGGTTGGCGATGGGGTTACCCGCTGCGTCAGCGGGCGTAAAGCTGAAATCGGTCAGCTCGTTGTTGAGCAAAAACCCGCCGGACAAACCGGGTTTGACGTTGACCATCTGGCGCGAGCCAAAGCCGTCTTCAATTGTTGTCGTCATGGCGATCGCGTTGCCAAAAGCATCGACGATGGAGATGTGCGAGGTGCCGTATTCGGGTTGATCCACCATCGGCGCGAACGAGGTTTGAGCGCCAGCAGGCAGGCCAGGTTTGGCGCTTTTCATGCTCATGCTGCCGGGCGCTTGGCCGATCAACTTGGCGCGGTCTGCCAAGTAGGCCGGGTTGAGCAGGTTGATCCAGTTGCCAGCAGGCGCGGGCACAAAAGCCGGATCGCCCACGTACTGCGCGCGGTCGGCAAAAGCCAAGCGGGACGCTTCGGTGTAGAGATGCAGCCACTGCGTGCCGGGCAGGCCGTTTTCCAGTGGCAAGGTGGCTGCGTTGGTCTGGCTCAGCAGGCCCAAAATCTGCCCGACCGCAATCGCACCCGAGCTGGGCGGTGGGAAGCCGCAGACGCGAAAATCACGGCTGCTGGCTGCATAGTCATGGCAAAGTGGCGCGCGTTCGATCGGCTTGTAGCTGGCCAGGTCTGCGCGACTTAACGATCCGGGATTGGTAGCGTGGCGCTGAACCTTGTCAACGATGGCTTGCGCGATTTCGCCCTCGTGCAATCCGCTCGAACCCTTTGCAGCGATACTTCTCAGGACAAAGGCGAGAGCCGGGTTTTGAAGCAAGTGGCCCACGGGGTGCGCTGCACCGTCTGCGCGGTAAAAATAGGCGGCGGCTACCGGGTCTTTCTTCAAATGCGGCTCAGCGCTGAGTAAGGCATTCAAACGCGCGCTGACTTTGAACCCGGTTTCGGCCAGCGAAATCGCCGGCTCAAACAGCTTGGCCCACGGCAGCCTGCCGTGCGCTTGATGCGCCATCTCCAGCATCCGCACGGTGCCGGGCACGCCGACTGATCGGCCCCCCACCACCGCCTCAATGAAGGGGATGGGCTTGCCGTCGGCGTTGATGAAGAGCTTGTCTGTCACGCCAGCCGGTGCGGTTTCGCGACCATCAAAAGCCTGCACGGCCTGTCCATCAGCTCCACGGCCATTGAAGTGCAACATGAATGCGCCACCGCCGATGCCGCTGCTTTGCGGCTCCACCAGCGTCAGCACCATTTGCACGGCGATGGCGGAATCCACCGCACTGCCCCCGGCTTTGAGGACTTGATAGCCCGCATCAGTGGCCAGTGGATTGGCGGCAGCGACGGCAAATTTTGCGGTAGCCCAGCCGGGCTTTTCGGTGTAGCCCGACGAGCCTTCGGGCTGCACAGCAGCGGTGTAGTTGAAGCTGGGCGGGCTGGCACAGCCTGCCAGCACGCCCAACAGCAGCGTCGCGCGAACCGTTGTGCGAACCGTTGCTTTCCACACAATTTTCATGGGTGCTCCAAAGGGATTGGAGACCATGTTAATCCGTCGCCGCGATTCCGTGGAAGTGCGAAAACGATATCAAATAAATAGCTGTTTGTGCAATATATACGAGAGCTAGAGTGCTATTTTCTTCACTATTTGATGAAAAATCACTCGATTTGACGAATAATTAACCTCCAGGTTAGTTATTTCGTCTGCTTAGCCTGTGCCGTCAACTTCCCTCACTTCGGTGCCAGGCGAATCGCGCCATCTAGGCGGATCACTTCACCGTTGAGCATGTCGTTCTCAAAGATGTGGACGGCCAGCCGGGCGTAGTCTTGTGGCGTGCCCAGGCGTGAAGGGAAGGGCACGCTGGCGGCCAACGAGTCTTGCACTTCTTTCGGC
>JANOTE010000613.1:0-3904 GCA_031416195.1 Rhodoferax sp. | reverse complement strand
CCACGCCAGCTTGCTGGCGGCAACGCTGGCGTCGGCAATGTCGTCAACCACGTCGTCGACCTCACGACAAAAGGCGTAAAACGCGGTAATCGCGGCGCGCCGTTCTTTGGGTAAAAACAAAAACGCGTAATAAAAACTGCTGCCCGATGCAGCGGCTTTTTGCTGTACGTAGTCTTGGGGAGTCATCGTGAAGCAGAGTTAAATACTATTAAATACATAGCACATTGTACATATTATACGGGAGCTAGAGGTTAATTTGATTCATGTTTTGGGTAAAAAACATGGTTTTAGCAATTAAATTAACCTGGAGGTTAATTTTCACATCCAAATGGCCCGCCAAGCCATTGCAGGCACATCCCACGCACTGAGCTTGGGCCGCGCGTTGAGTGTTGCAAAGCCCATGGCTTCGATTTTGTCCAGAATGCGCAAGCCACCTTGTACAACCCCACGCAGCTCCCACCCGGCGCGCCCCGGTACGCGCTTTGCCAGAGCGCTGCCCGCCTGCAGGGTAGCGCGGGCGCGGCGCACGTTGTCGGCAATCAAGGCCGTCGCGTTGGGCGTTTGCCTGCGGGCCAGCAAGTCGGCCTGTGTCACGCCGTGCGTTTGGCAGTCTGCCTGCGTCAGATAGAAGCGGCCACGCGGGATATCGGTACTCAAGTCTTGCCAGAAGTTGATGAGCTGCAAGGCGGTGCAGATGTGATCGCTCTGTGTCAGCGATACCGCATCGGTCACGCCATACAGATGCAGCACCAGGCGGCCGACCGGGTTGGCGGAGCGACGGCAGTAGTCCAGCAGCTCGGCTTGGGTCTCGTAGCGCGCACTGTCGCGAGATTTGGCTACGTCTTGCTCGAAGGCGTCCAGCAGGTCGGCGAGCAGCGGGACGGGCAGTTTGAACTGGGCGATCATCTGGCCCAGCGGTACAAAAATTGCGTGCCAGCGGGGGCTGACGGGCAATCCCTGGCTGCATGACTTCAAGTCTGCACGAAACGCGGCCAGATCTCCCAAGCGCTCAACCGCCGTGGCGATGCCTTCATCCGCAATGTCATCTGCCGCGCGGGCAAACCGGTAGATTGCAATGATTGGCGCGCGCAGGTGCCTGGGGCACAGGAACGAGGCCACGGGGAAGTTTTCGTAGTGGTCAATCGTGCCTGACATCGGATCCAATGGTATCCGTGAATCAGCGGACGAATCAACCCACGGCCAGAGCCAGCCCTGGCGCAGGCTAAAATAGCAGGCTAACCAATTTCACAGGCTCGTCTTTCTCGACGGGCCTTGATTTTTTGAAGCGCGGGTGGCGAAATTGGTAGACGCACCAGGTTTAGGTCCTGACGCCAGCAATGGTGTGGGGGTTCGAGTCCCCCCCCGCGCACCACGTTAAGTATGGTTTTTTGGTTTGAGATTTTTTTAAGAATATGCAGCTAGACATTCGCCGAAAGTGCGGTGAGTGTCAGCCTCACTTATAGGAGCATGATGATGGCCGTTACTGTTGAGACCCTGGAGAAGCTGGAGCGCAAGATGACGCTCACCCTGCCTGTAGGCGCGATCGAGACCGAGGTGCATACGCGCCTCAAGCGGCTGGCGCGCACCGTGAAGATGGATGGGTTTCGCCCCGGCAAAGTGCCCATGAACGTAGTGGCACAGCGCTACGGCTATTCGATCCACTACGAGGTGATGAATGACAAGGTGGGCGAAGCTTTTTCCAACGCCGCCAATGAGGCCAAGTTACGCGTTGCAGGCCAGCCCAAAATCACTGAAGGCACGGGTGCGCCTGAAGGCGAAATGGCCTTTGACGCGATATTTGAAGTCTTTCCTGACGTGAAAATCGCTGACCTTGCCACTGCCGAGGTTGATCGCTTTGAAGCCAGCGTGACCGATGCCGCCATTGACAAGACGCTGGACATCCTGCGCAAGCAGCGGCGCACCTTCAGCCAGCGTGCGCAAGACACCGCCACACAGGAGACGGACCGCGTGATGGTTGATTTTGAAGGCAAGATTGACGGCGAGCCGTTCCAGGGGGGCAAGGCAGAAGACTTCCAGTTCATCGTCGGTGACGGTCAAATGCTCAAGGAGTTCGAGCAGGCGGTATTGGGTATGAAATTGGGCGAGAGCAAAACCTTCCAGATGGCTTTTCCTGCCGATTACCACGGCAAGGAAGTCGCCGGCAAGATGGCCGACTTCATGGTGACGTTGAAGAAAATAGAAGCTGCGCATTTGCCCGAGGTCAATGAGGCATTGGCCAAGTCACTCGGCATTGCCGATGCCAGCGTGACGGGGCTGCGTGCTGACATCCAGAAAAACCTGGAGCGCGAAGTGAAATTCCGCCTGATGGCCAGGAACAAGCAAGCCGCGATGGATGCGCTGCTCGCCAAGGCCGAGTTGGACTTGCCCAATGCCACCGTCCAGGCCGAAATCAACCGCTTGATTGAAGGTGCCCGCGCCGACTTGAAACAGCGCGGCGTGAAAGATGCTGACGCGGCACCGGTGCCTGAATATATCTTCCGCCCGCAGGCCGAACGCCGCGTGCGCCTGGGGCTGGCCGTGGCCGAGCTGGTGCGTGCCAACGAACTGCATGCCAAGCCGGAGCAGATCAAGTCCCATATTGATGAGCTGTCTGCCAGCTACGAAAAACCGGCTGAGGTGGTGCGCTGGTACTACGGTGATGATAAACGCATGGGCGAGGTGGAGTCGATCGTGATTGAAAACAACGTGACCAACTTCATCTTGAGCAAAGCCAAAATTTCTGAAAAATCGATCTCGTTCGATGAGTTGATGGCGCAGAATTGATGAGGTTCTGGGTTTTCCCTGATTTGGGGCTTGTCCGGGGGGACTTGTAGTCCGGTGGTCAAGCCCCATGTGCCGTTAATGCCTCAATCGAGTCCCGTCCCTCGATACATTACATACATATTGGAAAGAGCAAGATGAAAACGCATAACAGCGCATTTGAAACCCAAGGCCTTGGCATGATCCCGATGGTGATCGAGCAGTCCGGCCGGGGCGAGCGGTCTTACGACATTTCTAAAACGGGACAAACCCGACACGCTGGCGGTGCCGGAGGCCCCAAATATGACTTGGTCGATGGACTTCATGGCTGACCGATTGGGAGATGGCCGGGCATTTCGGCTGCTGAACGTGCTGGATGACTTCAATCGAGAAGGGCTGGGCATTGAGGTCGACTTCGCGCTTCCAGCTGAACGCGTGATCCGCAGTTTGAACCACATCATCGAACGGCGCGGAAAGCCCATGATGATCATCTCTGATAACGTCCTAGCTCGGGAACAAAACGCGGTTTAGGGCGTCAGATCACGGGGCATCCGAGCGACAGGACACGCCCGGTAATCGATCTCAACATAAAGCCCTGAGCGGTCGTAAACGACCGGTGTTCTACCTCCACAGTTCATGTAAAGCCAAGACGACAGTAACAGCGTGTGGACGGGCAGATCGGTGGCAGGTCACTCTTCGAACATCGCGCTCAAGACTTCATCGGCATCCGGACGCAAACGGAACTGCCGTTCTGCGGAACATGATGAACAGCGTCGGCAACCCGCTCCCGTCGGGATGGCGAATCCGATGTCCGTAAGCATCCCAGCGCCGGAGGCGTAGTTCGCAGCCGGTTGCCAGCGAATGCGGGTACCGCGCTGAAAGCTGGTTCCGATGCAGATGCGATTCACGACGGGGATGAAGGGCATTTTGTGGCAATCGGCGATGTCCAAAATGACCACTCGGGCAACCCACGCCGTGCATTTCTGATCTCCACGCGGCCCAGTCTGTGCCGGACAATTGATGCTCAAAGATGGATACTTTCCAACAAGTTCAGCGCTTTATACAGATACCCGCCAAGGTATCCGACCCGCCACACTGGCAGTCCCATGATCGTCCCGGGTGGCGGCCTGTCCTGCGCTGGATC
>JANOTE010000612.1:0-1642 GCA_031416195.1 Rhodoferax sp. | reverse complement strand
CGGGCCATGGGCTGCTACTGTTGTGAAGCTGATTTGCCAGAATCATCAAGGCTTCCACGACATGGCCTCGCACCATATTTATGCCAGTGGAGAGCAAATCAACGACATCACCTGAGATAGAACTCTTCTCTTGAAACGTTGAAAAGTCGATTGCCAAAAACACCAGTCGGTCGGCATCCTGCGTGTCTTGAACCACGTGTGCACAGGCTTGCAGCGCATTGGATGCGGCACGATTGTGGCGCCAGTGGGCGGGGTGTCTTTCCAATTCGTCCAAGATTTGCTGCGCCAGCCTTGCGGCATCGGGCTCCTCAACGGGTGACCATGTGCCATTAGGTTGCAAGTTACCGTAGCGATGGGCCAAGCAGGTCGAAACACCGTCCATGATGTCATCACAGAAGCTGCGAGTGATGCGTGCCCAATGCGCCGGTAACAACTTTAAAAAGCGGGTGGGTTGGCGCGAAGCGCCCTCGCGCAGTTGCCAACCCACCTCTCGCTCTCCGCCCGTCAGAAAGTCATCAAAAGAACTTCGTCCATGCCCGTTGTAGTGGGCCAGCAAGCGCAGCACTGCGCTATCGGTTGCGGCAAGAAACACTTCGAAAGAAAAAGGTGCGCCAACCATGCCGCCACGCATGCCAATGTCCGGCTGTCGAACCAGCGGCCATGCAGCCTTTTCGCATTCGCCCAATACGGCTTGTGCGGCGGGGGAACGTAGATGGCATGGGATGGTGAGAATCAGCTGCGCTTTTTTTTGCAGCATCCAAGCATGGTGCTGTTGGTCAGACGTGGTTTCCTGATGAAGGGTTAAAACGGTCGCTTGTACTGCGTCTTGCGCACCAGAATCAAACTGCAAAAAAGTTGTATGTATCAACGTGCCGAGTTCATACGATAAATAGGATTCCAAAAAGGCCTTGTCGCAGAGCATCTGGCCAATGACATCAAGGTTGGCCGTCGGTGCTGCCATGCACGCCAGGATCGCAAAATAGCGAAGTGAGCCCTCAGCGCTAAAGCCGAGGCGCTCGCGGTTGCTTTGCCACCAATCGGAGTGAATTTTTGCGTGATGCACGATAGCTGCTTCAACGGCGTCCAACAGGATGCGCTCGCTGTCCAGGTGCCGAACGTCGGTTTGGCTGTGCGCGTCGTCGTATGACGTTTCGCGCAGGAATCCATTCCCATAGCTTGTGGGTGTTTCACCGTAACGCGACCTCTTGACTTGACTCCATCGCTCAATCGTCGCCACGGCTAGGTTCAGCAGTGCAGTGGACTTCTGCATTCGATCTGCGAGAAATTTGTCATTACGGTCACCAAACTCATAGGGCTGACAATGCAGTTTCTTGTCAAAGCGATAGGCGCACACGTCCTCGTCGCTCACCTCGCCCACGACATAGCGCCACAGTACCTCGTCATCCACACCACCGGCAGTGACGCAGCGCGCAAGCACACGCCCAAGAAAGCTGTGCTCTTGTCGCGGCAGCTTGAGCACTGTCACCAGTACGGGCGCGAACAATGCCGAATGCTTTGCTTGAACGTCCGAGAGAGCTACTTCCAATTGCCACGCAATCTGCTTCTTGTCCACCCCATCCAGCGCCAGCACCTCGGCCCAGAACGCGAGCACTCCCGCAGCGTCGTCGTTTTTCCATTGCGA
>JANOTE010000611.1:0-1731 GCA_031416195.1 Rhodoferax sp. | reverse complement strand
CGCGGCGGGCGAAACAGCACGGTCATCGGGTGACCCTGCTGACCCTTTAAGCCCCGTATACCGTAACGCTGCGCATACGCTTGAGCGGTCACTTCAAAGCAGCCCAGGTGCGGGGTCAAAAAAATGATCCCGCGATTCAGCGCCAGCGCAGCCTCGATGTGCTCGTTGCCGCTCCACTGCACCGCAGGCACAGCCCCGAACCACAAGCGCGGCAGCTCCGCCAGTAACTGGCCCGCCGCACCCACGGCAGCCGACCACTGAACCCGGCTTAAGCCCGCTTGACGCACATGCGCCAAAAACTTCTGTCGGTATGAGCCTGAAACCGCAAACGCCACCCAGCCACTGATCCATCCCAACACGTGCATCAACCCCAACGGCAGCATTGACAACAGTCTGAAGAGCTTGAGCATCAGTCGGATAAAATACGTTGGTCGCCGAGTTACGGAACTACTTGCAGGGCGACACAGGCCAGGGGCAGTTTTTTTGAAGCTGCCATTGTGCCTCGCCAATCTCTTCACTCAGATTGGCGCATCTGCTAAAGCGTTCGCTGAAGGCTCCCAAGTCAAAAGCAACGCCGCAATGGTTTGTTTCTAACTTTATATGGAGCCGCTAAATGGCGAACGATTTCCTCTTTACCTCTGAATCTGTCTCTGAAGGCCACCCCGACAAGGTCGCTGACCAAGTGTCCGACGCTATTCTGGACGCAATCTTCAAGCAAGACCCCAAATCCCGTGTCGCCGCTGAGACGCTGTGCAACACCGGCCTGTCGTGCTGGCAGGTGAGATCACCACCAACGCGCATGTGGACTACATCCAGGTCGCGCGCGACACCATCAAGCGCATCGGCTACGACAACTCTGACTACGGCATCGACTACAAAGGCTGTGCCGTCATGGTGTGCTACGACAAGCAGAGCAATGACATCGCCCAAGGTGTCGATCACGCCAGTGACGACCACCTGAACACTGGCGCGGGCGACCAGGGCCTGATGTTTGGCTACGCGTGCAACGAAACACCCGAGCTGATGCCTGCCCCGATCTACTACGCACACCGCCTGGTCGAGCGCCAAGCCCAATTGCGCAAAGATGGTCGCATGCCGTTTTTGCGCCCGGATGCCAAAAGTCAAGTGACGATGCGCTATGTTGATGGCAAGCCGCACAGCATCGACACCGTGGTGTTGAGCAGCCAGCACGACCCCAGCCAAAGCGAAACGCCCACCAAAATGAAGGCTTCGTTCATCGAAGCGGTGATCGAAGAAATCATCAAACCGGTGCTGCCCAAAGAGTGGCTGGTCAACACGCGTTACTTGATCAACCCGACCGGCCGTTTCGTCATCGGTGGCCCGCAAGGCGATTGCGGTTTGACGGGTCGCAAAATCATTGTGGACACCTACGGCGGTGCCTGCCCGCACGGCGGTGGCGCGTTCAGCGGCAAAGACCCGAGCAAGGTAGACCGCTCGGCTGCCTACGCTGCGCGCTACGTCGCCAAAAACATTGTGGCGGCTGGTTTGGCCCGGCAATGCCAAATCCAGGTCGCCTACGCGATTGGCGTGGCCCAGCCGATGAACGTCACCATCTACACCGAAGGCACCGGCGTGATCAGCGACGAAAAAATCGCCGCCTTGGTCAACGAACACTTTGACCTGCGCCCCAAAGGCATCATCCAGATGCTCGACCTGCTGCGTCCCATCTACGAGAAAACTGCTGCTTATGGGCACTTTGGGCGGGAAGAG
>JANOTE010000610.1:0-2441 GCA_031416195.1 Rhodoferax sp. | reverse complement strand
TGGGCATTCGCGCAACGCCGATCTTGGAGGCGATGCTGGCGCTGGTGGTGATGGAGCACGCGTTGCGACAGCGTGCGCAATGTGGCGATGTGGTGGTGAGTACGCCTGATGTGGAAGCGCTGCGGCGCAGCGCAAGCTAATTCAGGCAGATTGATTTGCTACTATTTATATAGCTTATTGTGCATATTATTCGGGAGCTAGAAGCTAAAAAAGCTATTAAATAGCCAACCGAGACCTCAAAAAGCGCCAAAAAGCCAAAAAAACACCGAAAAACACCATAATTTACTACATTTGTAGTAAATTATGAGTTCTGTGAGATGGTGGTCAAACCTTCAAGTCCAGCGGGTCTGCCGCTTTGCGCCACGGGTTGAAGCCACTCACCAGCGCGCTGGCCAGCAGCACCAACGCACCGCCGGCGTAAAGGCCTGAGCTCAGCGGCTCGCCCAAAAAGAGGTGGCCCCAGGCGACACCGAATACCGGAATCATGAACATCGGGCTCATCGCGGCCACGGGCGTGACGTGTACCACGATGCGAAGGTGGGCCCAGAAAGCCAGGCCCGAGGTGATGACGCCCAACACCGCCGCGATGGCCAGTGTGCCCGGTGTGAACTGCGCTTGCGGCCAGGTCCAGACTGCGCCCGGCAGCAGCACCAGAAAACTGGCGGCGTGGATGCCAGCAGCGATTTGCAGCGGCTGCATGCGCGAGGTGGCGCGCTTCATCAGTGGCGCTGAAGTTCCAAAAGCCGCTGCAGCCCCAATGCACGCCAGCGCCGCCAAAATCACCGTGGGCGTGGGTGCCACTGGCCCCAGCCGTACGATGAGCGCCACTCCCGCAAAGCCACACAGGCAGCCGATCAGCTTACGGGCAGTCAGAGTGTCTTCCTTCAACCAAGCGGCAGAAAAAGTGCCAAATATCACGGCGGTTGAGTTCAGCAATGCGCTGTAGCCTGCGGGCAAATGCAACGCCGCCCAACTGAACAGGACGAACGGCGCAGCAACCGCCAGCGCGCCCAACAGCCCCAATTCGCGCCAATGTTCCCAGGGCCAGCGGTGGCGCATGGCGCGCATGATGATGGCCAGCGTGACGGTCGCCAGGCCCAAACGAATGGCAGTCAGCACCTGCGGCCCCAGTACCGGGCTGGCGACGCGCAGCAGCATGAACGATGCGCCCCACAAGGCCGACAGACCGACCAGTTGCAGGAAGTACTTGGCTTTCAAATCAGGCGGTCAATATTTGGACTCGGGCATGACCAGCGCATCCCCCACCCAACGAAACGCGGGCCGCGTGCCAAACAGCACGCCATGCTCCGCAAACTGCGCATCCGGCACCGCAAACCGGAACCCTTCGGTGGCCAGCAACTCGCCGCCGTGCGCGATCTCCTCACCCAATTTGGAAGCCGCATTCACCTCGGCACCCCACACGTCTGAGTTGTCAATCAACAGCACATCACCGTAGCCCAGCCCAATGCAGACATCGATACGTTCCTCGGGCAGGCGCGCTGGGTTGACGGCAGCCACAGCATCCATGATCGCCAATGCAGCGCCCAGCGCATCCGTCGGCAAGTCGAACAGAACCAGTTGTGAATCGCCGTCGCGCTTAAGGCAGCGACCCCCGTGCAGCTTGATCAACGGCTCAAAGATCGCCTCGGACTCCTGGATCAATTGCAGAAAATGCAGGATGCCGAATTCTTCAACCCTGCGGGAGAAGCCCACCAGATCGGTGAACATGATGGCCTTGACGCAACCGAACCGCTGAAAAATCAAACCATCAATCGCCGTTCGATCAGCGCCAGGCGTATTGCGCACCGCTAGCATGGCGGCTAAATCTTCGGCATCTGACATGTATTGGGGGTCTATAAACTGGGTTTCGACGGTTTCGACGGTTTCGTTGATTATCGGGCGTATCGGAACGGTCCATTAGCCGTCGCGGGGCGGGAACCCTTCCGATCACTTGTAATATCAGCTTCCGCACAAAAGCTGGCAGGCTACATGCGCCGCAGGGGTTAAAGCTTGAAAAGCTTCGCCAGCGCCTCACGGTACAGCGACTGGCCCACCGCATTGGTGTTGTGGTGCGAGCCGCCCTCCACCATCACCAGGGCTTTGGGCTCACGCGCGGCTTCAAATAGCTTACGCCCCAGCTCGGGGTTGATGGTGGAGTCTTGCGTGCCATGCACCACCAGCAGCGGCGAGCCGATTTTGCCAACTTTCGTTGCCGCGTCGAAGCGCTGCGTGATCAACGCGCTGATTGGCAGCCAGCCTCATTTGAAACTGTTAAACACATCGGAAATTGACGTGAACGTTCCTTCGACAATGGTGCCGGCTTCATCCGGCACCTGAGCTGCAAGTTCAATGGCAATTGCGCCGCCTAGCGAATGGCCAAAAATGTAGCGCGGCGATTGCGGATGCTGCACGGCCAGCCAATCCCACGCGGCGCGGGCATC
>JANOTE010000609.1:0-1615 GCA_031416195.1 Rhodoferax sp. | reverse complement strand
AGCCACCCCAGCGAAATCACCGCCGACCACATCGTGCGCCGGGGCAGCGATCAAAAAGTGCAGCTCCTTGCGCAGGCGATCTTGACGCAAATGCCCGATGGAGCGCTGCTGGGGAACGATTTCAGTGGCTTGTCGCCGATTTATGCGCTGTATTGGCCGCAGGCGACGGCGGGGGGGTTTGGGAAAGTGGGTTGAGCAGACTGGCGATTAACCAACAAGGCTTGTCGCAACTCCCAAAACCAGCAACCGCTTTGCCATGCAAAGCACCGCATGATCTTTGCTTAAAAGCTTGGCCTTCTGATGAACCGCCAGATCAATGAATTTTTGATCGTCAGGGTCTTTGCAGGTGACTACGGCTTTGGGCGAGATAGGTTCTAGCTGAACGAATCTATCGAACCTAGCCAGGATGTCCGTTGCGATTAATTGGTAAAACGCCAAGCGGTGGATGATTTGAGGGTAGGCCAGCACACGCTCCAGTTCGTCGCGCATGGGTTGAGTGGCGATCCATTGGTGGGCGCCTGATTGAAGGGCTTGCTTTAGGGGAGCAGTTTCGGCATCGTTGAAGACGAACATATCTAGGACGATATTCGTGTCCAGGACGATTTTGTTCACTTTCTGGCCGAGCCCGCAACCATCTCAAACTTAAACAGGCGGCACTCAATGGGGCCGTTCCACATGGGGATTTTGCGCGATTCTTTGAGGCGCATTTTGCTGGGCATTTTGAGGTCGGGGGTGAGCATCCAGGCGGTCCAGCCGGGGTAGTTTTTCTTCCAATGGCTGGCGAGCTGGCTGAAAAAATCGCCACCGTCTTCGGTGTGCGCGTGTTCGCGTGCGCCGGCATTGCCCGTGGCGTAGCGCTCCTCGCCCGCAACGTTCACGACACCCAAGCGGTCTTGGCCGGCGATGCCGGCGGCGGCGATGCGTTCGCCGTAGGGTGGGTTGATCAGCATCACGCCGGGCACCGCACTGGGGGGCATGCGTTGCAGGGCATCGCCGCCGCGAAATTCGATGCAGTTGGCAACCCCAGCTCGCGCGGCGTTACGTTCTGCAAAATCGACCATACGGTGCGCTACGTCGCTGCCATAAATCAAACCTGTAACGGATTTCTCTGCGCTCTTGGCTTGCGCCTGGATGGCGCTCCAGACGTGCGGCTGAAAGGGCAGCATCTTCTCAAATGCAAATCGTCTGAGTGAACCCGGCGCGATGTTGCAGGCAATCTGCGCGGCTTCGATGGTGATGGTGCCACTGCCGCAGCAGGGGTCGTACAGCGGCAACAGCGTGCCGCCTTGCCCGAAGGCATCAGCCCAACCGCCGGCGGCCAACATCGCAGCAGCCAAGGTTTCTTTCAACGGCGCTTCGCCCTTGTCTTCGCGCCAGCCGCGCTTGAACAGCGGCTCGCCCGAGGTGTCGATGTACAGCGACAAGCTGTCTGTCGTCAAGTGGGCGTAGATCCGGATGTCGGGCCAGGTGGTATCGACATCGGGGCGTACACCTGCCGCTTTGGCGCGGAAGCGGTCGCACACGGCATCCTTGATTTTGAGGGCGGCAAAGTTCAATGAGGTAAGCGGACTGTGCTGGGCCGTCACTTCGATCTTGATGGTTTGGCGCGGTGTGA
>JANOTE010000608.1:0-3298 GCA_031416195.1 Rhodoferax sp. | reverse complement strand
ACGTGAAGTTCAACTGGTCTTGCGGTTTCAGGCCAAGGCTGTCCCGGATCTCCTTGGGAATTGTGGTTTGGCCTTTGGAGGTGAGCGTGGCGTTGGGCATAAATTCCTTTCAAAATTAGTTTTTGTAAGGATTGTAGCGCTTGATTGAATATCGTACGAATATCGTTTGAAATATGGCCGACCCCCTCCGACCCCCTCCGACCCCTACCGATCAGTGCGTCAGACCTTCCAACCAGCCGGTCACAGCATCTTCTGAATTACCGTGCCCGTGAACAGCACCGGCCCGGTCGGCCCACCTGCACTGGGCACGCCGCCTTTGGGCTCCAGGCTGATCGCCAGCGTGGGCACGGTGCGGATGTCGCCATCGTTGGCGGTCAACTGCAGCAACTTGTCGCCACCCAAAACACCGAGCGAGCGCGGGCCGCCGCTGGGGGGCAAAGCCCATAGCTGCAAAGAGCGGTCACCCGCCTCCTGGTAGCCGCCGACGCGTTGCAACACCAGCTTTTTATTTTTAGGATCGAACGTCACCAGCATCGACGCGGAGGATTTGTCATCGGCCAGCACGGCGACGTATTCGATCTGCGGTGTCGCCAGCAACTGGGCTTGCAGGCGACCGATTTCGCTGCCCATCTGGCTCTTGAGGTTAACGCCGGTCACGATGGCGACCACGGTGGCCAGTGCGCCTGCTGCGGCGACTCCGCGCCAGATCGCAAGACCTTGCCACCAGCCAATGGTTTTGGTTTCAGCCTGGGCGATCTGTTTGCGCGATTGCATCGTCGCCGCATCCAACTCGCCGCGCACCAGGTTGTCGATCCGCGTCCACACCAGCGGGCTGGGCGTGGTATGAACTTGAAGTTCATTCACGCCGGCCAGGCGGGTTTGCCAGACCAGGGCGGCGGTGCGCACGCTGGGATGTTCGCGCGCGAGGGATTCAAAACGTCGTCGTGCGCCGCCGCGCAGGCTGCCCAGCGCATAGTGGCTGGACAGCAGGTCCAGCAGGTTGGGGTTGGTGATCAGGTTCATGGCGTTGTCGCTGTGTTTGTCTTTGTCGTTTTACTTTTAGATTTCACGCGAAGCGCGCCATGCAGTTGCGCAGTTGATCCAGCCCCCGGCGAATCCAGGTTTTGACGGTGCCCAGCGGCAGCTTCAACTGAGTGCTCAGTTCGCTGTGGCTCAGGTCGCGGATGTAGGCCAGGCTGACCACTTCGCGCTGCTTGCTTTCAAGCTGGCCCAGGCATTGGTGCAGCGCAAATGCCTGCTCGCTGGCCTGCACCGTGTCCATCGGGTTGGGGGAGTCGCCCTGCAACGTGTCGGCCAGCACCTCGTCAAACTCCTGCGTCATCTGGCTGCGGTCGGCCGTGCGCCTGCGCAATGCGTCCAGGCCGCGGCTGCGCACGATCAGGCCCATCCAGGCCATCGGCGGGCTCAGTGAAGCGCGGTAGTCGCCGGCAGAGCGCCAGATCGTCAAAAACGCCTCCTGCAGCACGTCTTCGGCGCGCTCGCGCTGCGTCACCACGCGCAGCGCCAAGCCGTACAGCTTGCCCGCCGTGTGGTCGTACAGCGCCTTCAGTGCGGCGTGGTCGCGTGCGGCGACGCGGTCCAGAAGCTGGATTAATTCGGCATCTAAAGTTTCATGGTTCATGGCGATATTGTGAACGAATGTGCCTCCTGTGTGCCGCGACTGCTGGCCCAGTCAGTACAAGTCCACGGGTACGTGTGTCGGATACGGCCTACAAGCTCTGTTGGATTCATCCGCTCTTGCAACACCAATGAATCCAATAGCATGAATCACGCGTATTGACCCCACAACAGCGGAAGGCCTGTCGCAATATTCTCGATTTTTTTGCCTGCACCACACTCAACCGGAAGGAGTTCACGATGAAATCGTCTTATCTACCCGCTAATCTTTCCGCTATGGCCCTGGGCCTGATCTGCATCGCCACACTGGCGGCTTGCGCTGCCCCCAGTGGCCCCGCGATGGTCGCGTTTTCGCAGGCGACCTTGCCGGATGCAGTCAAGGTGCCAGCGGGCCACCGCGTTGCCCTGGAATCCGTCGGCGCAGGCGAGATCACCTACGAATGCCGCGCCAAGACCGCCATGGCCGGCCAGTTTGAATGGGTGTTTGTGGGGCCGGATGCGGCGCTCAGCGACCGCAGCGGCAAGCGCATCGGCGAATACTACGGCCCGCCCGCAACGTGGGAGGCGATGGATGGCTCGAAGATCACCGGCGCGCAGCTTGCAGTTTCACCGGCCAGCGCGGGCAGCATTCCGCTGCAATTGATCAAAGCCAACCCGGCCATGGGTGCCGGCGCAATGCAGGGCGTGACCTACATCCAGCGCGTGGCAACCCAGGGCGGTGTTGCGCCGTCGACGGCCTGCGATACATCGTCAATGGGCCAAAAACAAATCGTCAAATATCAGGCTGACTATATTTTCTGGCGCGCTGTTTGATTGATACGGCTTGTATGTGGCTCAACGCACAAAGCCAAGCTACCGACATCGCTATAGTTACGTCACGTGGAATTTGCTGAATCCAATCAAAGCAAGGCTGCGTATTTGTTCAACAGCAACTGCTGTGCCCAAAAAAACTCAAGTTAACCAACCCGGAGTATTGATATGAAACTGAAATTAACCCGCCTCACCCAGGCTTGTCTTTTGCTCGTAGCCGCCAGCGGTGCCATGGCCTCCAGCCACCGAGAGGCACCATTAATCACCACCAGCCCGAAGGTGGACGGCACCGACTTCTATATGTTCCGCAGCTACGAAGGCATTGCCGCCAATGGCTCGGGCGGTCGCTCCGACTACGTGACGCTGTTGGCCAACTACCAGCCGCTGCAAGCCTCTTATGGCGGCCCCAACTACTTTCAGATGGACCCTAACGCGCTGTATGAGATTCACATCGACAACAACGGCGATGCCAAGGAAGACATCACCTTTCAATTCCGCTTCAAGAACAACTTGAAATCCATCGCTCTGCCGATCGGCAATGCCACCGTCGCCATTCCATTGATACAGGCCGGTGCGGTGAGCACGCTCAATGCAGCCAACCTGAATGTGAACGAAACCTACAGCGTGAACATTGTGCGTGGCGAGCGTCGCAAAAGTGCAGGCAGCGCGCTGGTGAAGACGGGTGGCAACGGTACCTTTGAAAAGCCGGTTGACAACATCGGCACGAAAACCATTCCGAATTACGCGGCCTATGCTAGCCAGCACATTCACACCGTGACGATTCCTGGCTGCCCGGCGGGCAAGGACCAGGGCAAGGTGTTTGTGGGCCAGCGCCAAGAAGGCTTTGCCG
>JANOTE010000607.1:0-2001 GCA_031416195.1 Rhodoferax sp. | reverse complement strand
GTTCGCCTTTTTTGTTTTTGGTGGTTGTTAAGTCTTCGCCGGGGCGCAAAGTGCACTTGAGCGGGGTTGCGATACAAAGGTTAGTCCATGTTTGAATTCGTCCGCAAGCACACGAAAATCATGATGTTCGTGATGTTCTTGCTCATCATCCCGTCGTTTGTGCTGTTCGGCATGGATGGCTACACCAAGTATCGAGAAAAAGGCCAAGCAGTGGCCAAGGTCAATGGGGAGGACATTAGCCAGGCGGAATGGGATGCAGTTCACAAAGGCGAAATTGATCGAATTCGAGCGAAGCGCCCGGAGATTGATGTCAAGCTGCTGGACACGCCCGAGGCGCGCTACGCGTCCCTTGAGCGCATCGTGCGCGACCGCGTGCTGTTGGTGGCCGTGGATAAACTCAAGCTGCAGACCAGCGACGGCAAACTGGCGCGCGAGTTGCAGCAAGACCCCACCATTGCATCGCTGCGCTCGCCCAATGGCACGCTGGACAAAGACCGCTACAAACAGCTTGTGGCTGCGCAAGGATTGACCCCTGAGGGTTTCGAGGCTCGGGTTCGGCGTGATTTGTCTCTGGCTCAGGTTCAAGGAGTAATCGCCAACAGCGGATTTTCCGCAGCCAGGCAGGCGAATGTTTCTTTGGGTGCCTATTTTGAGCGGCGCGAAATTCAATTTGTGCGCTTTGCACCCGCCGACTATGCGGCCAAAGTCGCGCCCACCGATGCCGAGCTGGATGCGTATTACAAAGGTAATGCGTCGCAATTCAAGGCGGCGGAGTCGGCGAATATCGAGTACGTCGTGCTCGACCTGGAAGCTGTTAAAAAATCCATCACACTGAATGAAGCGGATTTGAAAACCTACTACGAGCAGAATCAGGCTCGTCTCAGTGGCGCACAGGAGCGCCGCGCCAGCCACATCCTGATCAACGCCGCCAAGGATGCGCCCGCCGCTGATCGCGAAAAAGCCAAAGCACGCGCCACCGAGCTGCTGGTCAGTGTGCGCGCGGCACCTGCCACATTTGCCGAGATCGCAAAGAAGAATTCGCAGGACACGGGATCGGCTCCTGCCGGTGGCGACCTGGATTTCTTTGGCCGCGGTGCGATGGTCAAGCCGTTTGAAGATGCCGCTTTCGCGATGAAGAAGGGCGACATCAGTGACGTGGTCGAGTCTGATTTTGGCTACCACATCATCCAGGTTACCGATATCAAGGAGCCCAAGCAGAAGTCATTTGACGAACTGCGTGCGGGGATGGAAAGCGATCTGAAAGCCCAGCAGGCCAAAGTGAAATACGCGGAGTTGGCGGAATCTTTCACCAACATCGTGTACGAGCAATCAGACAGCTTGAAGCCGGTGGCAGACCGCTTGAAACTTGACATCAAAATTGCAACGGGCCTCACGCGACAAGCCATCCCCGGTGCGACCGGCGTACTTGCCAACGCCAAACTCCTTGCGGCCGTTTTCAGCCCGGATGCCATCGACAAAAAACGCAACACTGCGGCTGTTGAAGCCAGTGGCAATCAAATGGTGGCGGCACGAATCACGCAATACGTGGCCGCCAAAACACTGGATTTCGCGGACGTGCGCAGCGTCGTCAAAGACCGCGTCATCGCCCAAAAGTCATTGGAGCTGGCCAAAAAGGAAGGCGAAGAAAAATTGACCGCCTGGAAGGCCAACGCAAGCTCAGCCACTTTCCCACCAGCTGCCACAGTGTCGCGCGACCTGCCACAAAACACGCCACAGCAAGTGCTTGATGCGGCGTTGCGGATCGACACCGCAGCGTTGCCCCAATTGGTGGGGGTCGACTTGGGCCCGCAAGGCTTCGCGGTGGTCCGTGTGATTGCAGCCGTCGCCCGGCCCGCACCGCCAGAAGCTGCTGCCAAGCAGGAGCAAGTTCAATATTCGCAAGGTTGGAGCAATGCAGAAGGGTTGGCTTTCTACAACCTGCTCAAAGAGCGCTACAAGGCGCAGATCATGGTCGCAAAACCGGTGCGCGCGGCAGCAGGC
>JANOTE010000606.1:0-6320 GCA_031416195.1 Rhodoferax sp. | reverse complement strand
TGGGCAGCCCGGTCAGCGCGGTGGTCGCCACCGAGCGCGGCAGGGCCTGCCCGCTGACGGTGCCGGATCCCCGCTTCATGGGCTTGCACAAGCTCTGGCTGGCCGACAAACCTGAGCGCAACCCCGTCAAGCGCGACCAAGACCGCAGGCAAGGCGACGTGCTACTGGATGCCGTGCGCCACTTCATGCAGGCGACCCATCCGCTCAATGTCGATTTCCGGTTCTCGCTACCCGACGACCTTCGACCCACCTTTGACGCGTGGTGCGCACAGCGCCAGTTCATCCCCATTTCATGAACGCCGGCAAATGTGGCGACAGCAATACCGCCGAAAAGTGCGCGGTAGTTGAGCGGCTGCGGATGGCAACGGGCGCTTGGAATTAACCTGCAAGTTAATTTACGTCACCAAAATCGTAAAATTGCATAAATTAATGATGCAGTAGGCCTCTAGCTCTCGTATTTACTACACAAATAGCTACATATAATGTAGCAAATATGCCCACCAATATATCCATGAGACTGACGCACCTCGTCCCCTTGGCACTGATAGCGTTGCTCGGCGTGCCGTTGGGCCTGTCCATCGCGGCCGCGGTTCCGATTGCGTGGGATGCCGACGCTTGGGCCGCTTTGTGGGCAGACCCGCAAACCTACAAGGCGCTGGCGCTCACGCTGTGGACGGGGTTGGCATCCACGCTGCTGGCAGTGGTGGGCGCCGCAGTGCTGCTTTCAAACAGCTTCAATCATCCGCGCTGGGCTGGGTTGATGAAGGTTTTAAGCCCGATGCTGGCCGTGCCGCACGTCGGCTTTGCGATTGGCCTGGTCGTGCTGATAGCGCCCAGCGGCTGGATTTTGCGGCTGTTGTCGCCCTGGGCCACTGGCGCTACCGCGCCACCGCAATGGGTCACCACGCAAGACCCCTGGGGGCTGGGTTTGATCGCGGTGCTGGCGTTCAAGGAGATCCCATTCATCCTGTGGGCTGCCGCCACGCAATTGCAGCGCGCTGATGTGGCGCAGCGGCTGGGCAGCGAGATCGCCGTTGCGCGCAGCATGGGCTATTCGAGGCAGACCAGCTGGTGGCGCGTGGTGTGGCCGCAACTGTGGCCGCGGCTGCGCTGGCCGCTCTTGGCGGTGGTGGCGTATGGGCTGACTGTGGTTGACGTGGCCCTGGTGATCGGCCCCACTAGCCCGCCCACATTGGCCGTGCTGGCTTGGCGCTGGTTGCTGGATGCCGATGTGGCACGCAATGCACAGGGGGCGGTGGCGGCCTGGCTGCTCGCGCTGCTGCTGGCGCTGCTGGCTACAGCGTTTTGGCAACTGCCCAAGTTCAAACTGTGGCGGGCACGCTGGACGACGGGCCAGCGTGGGTCGATTCAAGCGGGCAACTCGTGGCTGCACGCCTTTAGTTTTTGGTTCTTGATCGGCATTTATCTGGCCGTCTTGCTGGCCCTGCTGGTGGGCAGTGTTTCAGGCGTTTGGGCCTTCCCGGCGCTGCTGCCACAAAGCGTCACGGGCGGCGCGTGGCAGTCAGTCTGGATGAGCGCCCGCACGCTGGGCACCACGCTAACGCTGGCGCTGGCAAGCACCGCGTGTGCGCTGCTGTGGTCGGTGGCATGGCTTGAATGGGCACCGCCGCGCTGGGATGCGCTCTTACGCCGGGTCATTTACCTGCCGCTGGTGCTGCCCTCGGTGCTGTGGGTGGTGGGCGTACACGCCGTGTTGCTGCGTTGGAACCTGGACGCCACCTGGACCGGCGTGTGGCTGGCACACAGCCTGGCCACCATCCCCTATGCGTTGATTGCGCTGAGCCCGGCCTACCTGGGGTTTGATCCACGTTATCGCTGGATCAGCAGCTCGCTGGGCCACGGCCAGTGGAAGTTTTTGCTGCGCGTGAAATGGCCGCTGTTGCGCGCGGCGCTGGCATCCGCCGCAGCGGTGGCGTTTGCGGTGAGTGCCGCGCAATACCTGCCCACGCTGTTCATTGGCGCAGGCCGTTTTGCCACGGTGACGACCGAGGCCGTCACCCTGGCCTCGGGTGCGCAGCGCTCGCTGACATCCGCGTACGCGGTACTGCAATGGCTGCTGCCCGTGCTGGGCTTTGGGCTGGCCGCGTGGGTGGGGCAAGCCCGAAGGTTCCCCAAGCGCAGTTAACATTCCAACCTCACTTCTAAAAATTCCTTTATCGCCGAATGAATTCTCCCCAACGCATCCCTGGCCACCGTTTTCTGCATGCCCCCGGCCCCACTCACGTTCCGCAGGAGGTGATGGAAGCCATGTCGCGCCAGCCGCTGGATCATGGCGACCCGCGGCTGGATGACTATATCGGCGCCGTAGAGAGCGGCCTCAAACGTCTTTTGCAAACCCGCAAGGCGGATGTTTTCATGTACGCCGCCAACGGCCACGGCGCGTGGGAGGCCGCCATCGTCAACCTCGTGGCACCGGGTCAAACCGTGTTGATCGCAGGCACTGGTCATTTTTCAGAATCATGGGCGCAGCAGACCGAAGCGCTCGGTGTGCGGGTGATTCGCACGCCGTGGGTCGAAGGTTTTCCGATAGACCCCAACGTGATTGAAGCCACGTTACGCGCGGACACGCAGCACGAGATCGTCGCCGTCTTCATCGTCCACACCGACACCGCCAGCGGCATGACCAATGACCTGGCCGCCATTCGCGCCGCGATGGATGCCGCACGCCACCCCGCGCTGTATGTGGTGGACGTGGTCGCCTCGCTGGGTGCCGCGCCTTTTGCGATGGACGCACTGCGTGCCAACGTGGTGGTGGGTGCCTCGCAAAAAGGCTTGATGTGCCCGCCAGGTTTGGGCTTTTGTGCGGTGGATGAGGCGGCTTTGACAGTCGCGCGGCGCAACCCCAGCCCGCGCTACTACTGGGATTGGGTGCGGCGCCAGGCCGATCAGTCTTATTTCAAATTTTGCGGCACCGCACCGCAACTCTTGTTGATGGGCTTGCAGGCCTCTCTTGATCTGATTTTTCAGGAAGGGTTGGACGAAGTCTTCGCCCGCCACGAGCGCATCGCACAGGCGACGCAGGCTGCAGTGGAGCACTGGAGCAGCTCAGGAAATTTTGGATTCTTCAGCCAGATGCCGCAAGCACGCTCGGTGTCGATCACCGCCATCACCGTTGCACCCGGCATCGACATAGAAGGCTTTCGGACGGTGGCGCGCGAGCGTTTTCAGGTGGCCTTCGCGGGCGGCTTGGGGCCGCTGAACGGGCGGGTGTTTCGCGTCGGCCACTTGGGCAGCATGAATGCGGCGATGATTTTGGGCTGCCTGGGCGGTATCGAGGCCGCGTTTGCCGTGCAGGGCGTGCTTTTTGGGTCAGGCGGCGTGTCAGCCGCTGTAGCGCGGCTGGCCAGAGATTAGACTGACCCGAGATCAGGCAAATCCGAGATCAAAAAACCCGGGCCAGCCAACTACTACTTCGTGCTGGCGGCCTTTGCGGGCGTCGCTGGGGTTGCGCTTCCGATGGGGCCAGGGCCAGGGTTAGCACCCGGTGTGGTTGGCTGTGTCATACCCAAGCGCTTGCCAATCGTGGCATCCAGCGCCTTCACTTTGGGCTCGACCATGCTGCGGGATTCAGCCACCAATTTCTCACCCAGGGATTTTTGTAGATCGCCATTCATCTGGCTGAATTTTTTGTTGACGGGTGACTCCATGATCGCAATCAACTGGCGCAGCTCATCTTCGGTGAATTTTTCTTCCAGCAGGGTGCCGATGGTGGTCGGTGCCAATTTGACGGCCCTCTCGCGCAGCAGTGGCACCACGTCATCCACATATTTCTTGAGGTCAGCCTGAATTTCCTTGGCCACCGCCTCGCGCTTGTCTGGCGCTATGCGCGACTGCAAGGCCACCCCGGCACCCTGCATTATTTGCTGCGCAGGCTGTTGCGCCAGCAGCGTGGCGATACCTTCAATGGCCGGGCGCTGGAGTTGCAAAATTTTGACCACCAGCTCGTTTTTCGCGGCAGAGTTCACAGCTGTTTGGGCATGTACGAAAGCGCTTGCGCCGAGCAGGGCAACAAGCGCCGACGTGAGAATAGTGTTTTTGAACATGGAAACTCCCAAAATGGCTTGATGTTAGAAAGTGAGGGCTACAAAGCAAAGACGGTGGGTTGTCATTATCGCCGCTAGGAACTTCGGTAACAATTGCAGCATGCATCCACATTACTTTGTTTTTCATAGCGAAACCGATGACTTTGCAAGTTAACGTGCGGGCTTTGAAGGCGGCTGACACGAGCTTGATCAAAGACCTGCAAATTACCGTGCAACCGGGTGTCATTCACACCATCATGGGCGCCAGCGGCACCGGCAAATCGAGTCTGCTGGGGGCCATTTGTGGCCTGCTTGCACCCGGATTGCAGTTTGAGGGCAGCGTCCTGCTCAATGGCCAGCGAATCGATAATTTACCCACTGAAGCCAGGCGCGTAGGTATTTTGTTTCAGGAGGCGCTGCTGTTTGCACACATGACCGTGCGCGAAAACCTGCTGTTTGCCGTGCCCTCTGAGCCGACCGGGCAGCATGTACGCCAGCATACACGCCAGCACTTGCGGCACGATAAGGTGCGCCAAGGCTTGCAAGACATCGAGATGCTGCCGTTTGCGGATGCCGACCCGGCCACGCTCTCGGGCGGGCAGCGCGCGCGCGTGGCGTTGATGCGTGCACTGTTGGCGCAGCCCCAAGCCCTGCTGCTGGATGAGCCGTTCTCCAAACTCGATGCCGACTTGAGAATCCGTTTGCGACAATTTGTGTTTCAGTTGGTGGCTTCACGGAACTTGCCGGTGCTGCTGGTCACTCATGATGATGCGGATATTGCAGACATCGCTCACTTCACCCGAATTGAGTAATCTGGCCTCAATTATTCAGCTCCAATGACTTCGCGCAACTCTCCTACATGCTAGACCGCATCGCCACCGCTTTCATTCAGCCCGCCGTAATTTCAGCCGCAACCAGCCTGGCGCGCATCGGCCTGAGCGCCAACCAGATCACGCTGGCCGGTTTTGTGATCGGGCTGGCTGCGGCGGCAGCCATTGCATCAGAGAACTATCTTTGGGGCTTGGCGTTCATCCTGATGTCCCGCACCTGTGATGCGCTGGACGGCGCAGTGGCCCGTCTGTCACAAGCGTCTGATGCAGGTGGGTTTCTGGACATCACTTTGGACTTCTTGTTCTACGCCAGCATTCCCCTGGCCTTCGCGGTGGCCAACCCGCCGCAAAACGCGCTGCCTGCTGCCGTTTTGCTGGCGGCCTTCATGGGCACAGGCTCCAGCTTTCTGGCGTTCGCCGTGATGGCCGCCAAGCGCTCCATGACCAGTGTGGCCTACCCCAACAAGTCGCTCTACTTTTTGGGCGGGTTAACCGAAGCCACTGAAACCCTGATCTGCCTGTGCGCCATGTGCCTGCTGCCGCAGTACTTCCCCGAGTTGGCCTACACCTTTGCCGCGCTGTGCGCGTTGACAATCGTGATGCGGATCGGCTGGGGCATGCGTGCTTTTCGAGACTCGAAATGACCCAAAAGCCATGACGAAACACCTCGTGCTGTTGGGCAGCGGCCCAGCCCATCTGCGCCTTCTTGCGCGTTTGGCCCAAAAGTTGCCGCCGGGTGCCTCAACGGGCATCAAGATCACGCTGATCTCGCGCAACCAGCAGCACATCGACACCGCGCGCTCAAAAGCGTTCGTCGCAGGCCACATGAAACTGGATGAATGCCTGATCGACCTGGAGCCGCTGATTCAAAAAACCAAAACGCAGTGGCTTGAGGTTCAAGCGGTGGCGCTGGATGCAACAGCGCAAGCCCTGCTGCTGGCGGATGGGCAAAAAATCCACTACGACTGGCTGAGCATCAACCTGGAGCCCACGCAAGGCCGCGAGCGTGCGGAGTTGCAATTGCCTGGCGCGTGCGCCAACGGGCTGTTTGTGCGCCCCGCCCCGATCTTTTGCAAGCTTTGGCCCAATGTGGTGGAACTTGCCGCTACCAGGGCGCTGCGGGTGGCGGTGATTTGCGACAACCCTGGGCCACAGGAGGTCGCGGGGATTGAATGGGCCCTGGCCATCCACCAGGCTTTGCCCCATTGCGCGATGACCTTGATCACCGGTGGCGCGCCCTTGCGCAAGGCATCAGGCCCTTCCAGCGCCTCCAACACGTCGTTGCGCACCTTGTTGGCCAAAACGCTGAAGGCCAAAAAAATCACGGTATTGGCAGATGCTGCGGTAGCCATTCAACCGGACGAGATTGCCTTGGCCAGTGGTGCCAGCCTGGCTTGTGACGTGCCCGTGCTCGCCATCCACGCCGATCCGCCCACGATGGCATCGG
>JANOTE010000605.1:0-5567 GCA_031416195.1 Rhodoferax sp. | reverse complement strand
ATTCTGGACCAAGTCGATGCAGCCCGTTTGCAGCCCGTTTGCAGCCATCGTGGATTTTTTTTATTTCAGACAGTTCGCGCCATGTTCATCGCCTCCAAACTCCTCTCCTTCGCCACCCAGCCGATCGCCTGGGCGATGATTTTTTTGGGTTTGGGGCTGCTGGTCATGCGTCGCTGGCCGCGTGCGGGACGGCGGCTGTGCTGGGCGGCCTTTGCAACGCTGGCGCTGTTGGGTTGGCAGTTCCCAGTTGAGGCGCTGTTGCGGCAGTTGGAGACGCAATACCCCGTGCCTGACCCACAGGCAGATCTCTCGCGTTACGTGGGCGTGGTGGTGCTGGGCGGCGCGCTGGAGCGTTCTGAGATGTGGCAGCGCCCCGGCCAGGTGGCGTTGAACGCCGCAGCTGAGCGGATGATTGCGCCGATTGGCCTGCTCAAGCGCAACCCAAACTTGCGCATTGTGTTTACCGGCGGCGAGGGTAATTTCAATCTGCAGCCGCTGTCTGAGGCTGATCGGGCCAAGAAGTTTTTTGACAGCATCAATATCGCGCCAGATCGTGTTAGCTACGAGTCGCGCTCACGCACGACGTTTGACAACGCGACCTTCACCGCAGAGGTACCCGGCGTTGACAAAACTCAACCATGGCTGCTGCTGACCACCTGCGCGCACATGCCGCGCTCGATGGGCTCGTTCGTCAAGGCGGGCTGGAACGTCACGCCCCACTGCGTGGACTACCGCGCGCCAGAGCATGCAAGCTGGAGCGCAGTTACCAATTATTCATTCACGCTTGGCGCGGAGAAATGGCACTACGCACTGCATGAGACCATTGGCTACTGGGCGTACAAATTAGCCGGAAGAATCTGAGACCTTAGATCTCTTCGCCGAACAAGTCCGGCTGCGCAGGGCGAGTTGCCAGCAGCTTGTCGATGCGCTTGCCATCCAGGTCAACCACTTCAAACACCCAGCCCGCCGCCTCAATGCGCTCGCCCACCGCTGGGATATGGCCCGACACTGCCATCACCAGCCCGGCCACGGTGTTGTAGCGGCCCCGCTCCTCCTCGGGCAGCGCGTCAATCTCCAGTCGCACCTTAAGCTCGCTGACGGGCATCAGGCCGTCCAGCAGCCAGGAACCGTCGTCGCGCTGGGTCGCCCAGGCATCGCTTTGCGCCGTGGGTTGCAGCTCGCCGGTGATGGCCTCCAGCAGGTCACCCGGCGTCATCACGCCCTGCACCACGCCATATTCATCCACCACAAACACCAAACGGCCCGCGCGCGCACGGAATTGCTCCAGCAGTTCCATGCCGGTCAACGTTTCGGGCACAAAAACGGCGGCCTGCACGTGCGCCTCAATACTGCCCACATGATCAGCGCCAAGCTGTAGCAACCGGCCCACGCTGATGATGCCCACCACATCGTCCAGCGAGCCTCGGCACACGGGGTACCAAGAGTGCGCGCCGCCCTCGCCGCTTTCCATCGCATTGCCGGCAAACTGAAGGCTTTGGGCCACCGATTGGCTGGCATCCAGCCATTCAATATCGGCCCTGGGCACCATCAGCGAGGTCAATGGCCGGTCGTCGAGCTGGAACACGTTTTGCACCATCTGGTGCTCGTGGTGCTCGATCAAACCCGCGTCGCGGCCCTCTTCCAGACTGGCGGTGATTTCCTCCTCGGTCACCGGGCGTGCGGCATTGACATCGATGCGCAGCAGCTTCAGGATACCTTGCGTGGAAGCAGACAGCAGCTTCACACACGGGCTGGCCGCCTTGGCCAGCCACAGCATGGGCCGCGCCACCCAGCGCGCCACCAGCTCAGGGTAAAGCTGGCCAATGCGCTTGGGCACCAACTCGCCGAAGATGATGGTGGTGAAGGTGATGACGGTTACCACCAGGCCGGTCGCTGTGATGTTGGCGACCTTTTCGCTCAAGCCCCAACCCTGCAACCACTGCCCCACGCCATCGCTGAAAGCCGCCTCGCCCACGATGCCGTTCAGGACGCCAATCGAAGTGATGCCAATCTGCACGGTGGACAGAAAGCGCGTCGGGTTGGTGAGCAACTGAAGGGCCGCCGCCGCACCTGCGTCGCCCGCGTCGGCCATGGCATTGAGCCGCACCTTGCGGCTGGCGGTGACGGCCAGCTCCGACATCGCAAACACGCCATTCAGAAGCGTGAGAAACACAATCAGTAAAAATTCCATGAAGCCGCACTAACCCACGCGAAACCGCGAGAGGCGAAAATGAACACATGGCACTTTACTTGATTGGCGATGTACAGGGTTGCAACAACGCGTTGCAGCGCCTGCTTGAGGAGATGTCGTTCTCGCCCAGCCGCGACACGCTCTATCTGCTGGGCGATCTGGTGAACCGCGGGCCCGATTCAACGGGTGTGCTGCGCCACTTGATGGCTTTGGGCGATTCGGCGAAGTGTTTGCTGGGCAACCACGACCTGCATCTGCTTGCTGTCGCCCACGGCGTGCGCAAACCGCATGGCGGCGACACGATTCATGACGTGCTGCAAGCCCCCGAACGCGAGGCGATGCTGCACTGGTTGCGCCACCAACGGCTGGCGATGTTTGAACAGCACAGCGGCGCCGACTACTTGATGGTGCATGCAGGCGTATTGCCAGCGTGGACAGCGGGCCAAACCGCCTCACTCGCCGCAGAGGTTGAAACCGTTCTAAAAGGTCCGGACTGGGGCGACTTTCTGCACGAAATGTATGGCAACGAGCCACGCGCCTGGCATGACGATCTGCGCGGCACCGCCCGCCTGCGCGTCATCATCAACGCCCTCACCCGCATTCGCTTTTGCACGCCCGCAGGTGAAATGGAGTTCGCCGCCAAGGGCCTGCGCGCGATTGATGCACCACCCGGCTTCGTGCCGTGGTTTGACGCGCCGGGCCGCCAAACGGCGAATGTCACCGTCGCCTTTGGCCACTGGTCCACGCTGGGCTGGCTAGACCGGCCCGATTTGCTGAGCCTGGATTCGGGCTGCGTGTGGGGCGGGAGTTTGAGCGCGCTGCGGCTTGAGGAAGCGGGCAGCGCGCAGCAGTTGATACAGGTGAAGTGCAAACCCTCCAAAAAGCCCTGAAAATTAACCCGCGGGTTAATTTTCAGCTCAAATCACTCAAAATTCGTCGAATTACGAACAAAATAGTGCTCTAGCTCTAGTAATATATGCGCAATAAGCTATAATTTAAATAGCAAATTAAATCTTTTACATTCTCATCCTTTTCACGAAATCACCGCTTGAAGTGATGTGAAGCCCCAGGCCTTGGCGAATGAAGTCATGGGCGCAGATCAACGTTGCATCATTGACTATTTCTGCGTCATTGAAAGCGCTGCTGCGCAATGCCTTTCAAACACTTGGGTCATTCGCGCCAACAGCGCCCGCTCGGCTGGTGTGGTCGTGTCTGCTATGTAGATTCGCTGCGTCACCCGAGCCCATGCGGGCAGGAGCGCAACCGCCATGCGACGAAACTCGGCCAGCAGCGGCGCAAAGCCAAAACCACAGTCGCTGCACAACGCTTCCCACGAATGGGCACCCACCGCATCAAAGCGGCTTTCGTCACCGATGTACAGCGCCAATTCACTGTCACCGTCGCTGCCATCACTACAGGCGCGCACGCACAGCAGGTCATAAAACGGTGCAAGACGAAAACCGTTGGCATCCACCAGCACCGAGAGATTCTTGGCGTGCGCGTCGGCATTGCCGATCAGGTAGTTGAACATCACCCAGCGCTGTAATTGCAACATGTCGCTGCCCCGCACGCGCAAACTGCGCAGCGCAACCACCAGCTTGGACAGGCTGACCAAAGCGCCTTGGCGTTGGTACTTCCAGCCTGAGCCGTGGCCCAGCATCTGACAACCGTCGAACTGATGCAGGCGCACGATGTTGCCTGCGACCAGCGCACGGTCATACCTCTGCACGACGTAAGCCGCCTCGGGCACACGCAGCAGCCACACGTCTGGCACAGGCAATTTGATGGCGCGCGCCAGCATCATGCAGGCATATTCGTTGATCGCGCTGGGTCTATAGCGCTGTTGGCGTGTATCAGGCTTCAGGATATGGGTGGTGGGTGAGGTACCCACGCTGATAGACAACTGCTTGGATGGCGCGTCAAAACGCAGCCCCATCTTTTCTTGTGCGCCGGGCAGCGACATGCTGGCGCTGTCGTTGGACACGAGCAGCGGCTTTTGGCTATTCAATCGCGCGCTGAGCTCGGCAAGTGGCAAGGGCTGGTATTGCTGCAGCAACACGGGCAAAGCGTCTTCTTGCAGCAATGACAGCACACCCGGAAGGTCTTTGCCGAGTTGACCCAACAATTCAAACGGCGAAGGATCGCGCAGGGCCAGGGCGCTCACCACATCATCTAGCGCACCACCCTCGGGCAGGAGATTCTCGAAGTAATTGCGTACCAGCGCGCCGGTGAACCGTCCACCTAAGCCTTCACCCGACAGGGGAAACTGCGGTGCCAGCACATAGCCACCCGGCTGGCTCTGCCACGCTGGGTCGTACTCAAAAAAATACTCACCCGCAGCATGGCCAAACCAGCCCATGGGGCGAGCGTTGGCCCAGACGCGCAACCGAATCATGCTGCCCTACCGACTGGCGTTGCTGATGTCGCCGCCGCCCCTGGCCCTTGCCAGCCCGACACGTCCATCAACAGCCCCAAGCCATTGATGAGCGTCAGCAGCTTTGCAAGGGAACACTGACCGGGGTCGCTCTCTGCATCCCGAATGAAGGAGGTGCTCACATTGCACACAGCCGCCGCCTGCGCGCGCGACAGCCCTTGGCGCTTGCGCTCGGCCATTAGTTGGGATGCAAGCTCGGGCAGAACAGTGTCATTAAGATTCATAGTTGACCTTATGAGATCATTATTTACATAATATCTCGAATAAATTAGTTTTTTGATCCTATTAGATCAATTATTCAATAAAAAATTATGTTAACAGCGGTATACCTTAATAATTGCTCTCATAGAATCATTACACGGACATTTTATCGATAAATCTCTATTATTTGCTCCTATTAGATCAATTTTTTAAAACAGGATAAAACGAAACACGATTCCCTTTGCCTGCAAGATAATCGCCTATGACCGACGACGTGCCACTTCCCTCGCCCGAGCTACCCCCGGCGCACGCCCGCCGCGTGCGCTATCAAGGCACCCACCCGCGACAGTTTGAAGAAAAGTACAAAGAGCTGGACCCGGTGCGCCATGCGCTGGAGATCCAAAAAGTGATGGATCGCGGGCAAACGCCTGCGGGCATGCACCGCTCGATCTGCGTGAAAGAGATTCTGCAGATTCTGAACCCGCAACCCGGCGAAACAGCGCTGGATGCCACCTTGGGTTTTGGCGGCCACACGCAGGAAATTTTGCCGCGCCTGCTGCCAGGCGGGTGCCTGTTTGGCCTGGACGTTGACCCGCTGGTGCTGCCGCGTACCGAGGCACGGTTGCGCACCTTGGGGTTTGATGAATCGACTCTCATTGTGCGCAGAATGAATTTTTTAGACATCGCGACGCTGTTGCCCGACGCAGGTGGCGGCTTTGACGTGGTGCTGGCGGATTTAGG
>JANOTE010000604.1:0-10217 GCA_031416195.1 Rhodoferax sp. | reverse complement strand
GGTCGGTGATTTCATGCAGAGCCTGCAGCGTGACTTTTTTGCTGCTCAGGCGCGGCCCCGCCAGCTTGATCAGTTTTCGCCGGAACGTGTCGCCCGAAAGCATCAAAAAATATGTCAAAAAAATGACGGCGGTCGCCTGCCCGGCGAGGGCGACCAAGCCCAAAGTGCCCGTCCAAAGGTAATCCCTGATATTGAGCCTGGGCGCATCCACCACCACGCGCATAACGCCGCGGGTGGGGGTAGCAGCGGCATTCGTATCCTGAGTGGCCTGTTCAATCTGCGTGGCCGCTTTCTGAACGGTTTCAAGCGTACTGGGTGTTTTTCCGCTGGCAGCTTTCATGTTCTGGGCGAATTTGTTGACCGCTGCTGGCAGCGCTTCGACCAGTTTGGCGGCTTCGTCGCCCAACGAATAGGCTGTCGTGCCCGCTGAGCCCAGAATCAATAGAAGCAGCATAGCAGCGCTCAGCCAACGTGGCATTCTTTTGACCTCCAGCCAGTTCACCACGGGTGACAACGCGTAGCTGAACAACAGGCTGAGCATCACCGGTATGAATATCGCCTTGGCCCAATGCAGGACGAAAACGCAACCTAACCCCGCCAAAACGATCAGGGAGAAGCTGCGAATATTGACCGGAATATCCGATAACACCGTGGCAGGCTGTTCAGGGGATGCCGTGATGGCGGCTGCGGCTGCGTTGATCACAGAAAGTTCAGCAGCGAGTTTCTCAGTCATGACAATTCCTCATCTTGATTCGGCCTAAAGGTCGGAGTGTTTGCCGGCAACCCCACATCGAAAAATTCAAGGGCATGCCGATCATCCCCCCAGAGCCTCACGCACAGCCCCCACTTGCCTGCGCGAGACAAACAGCAGCTCTGGCACGTCAGCCAGGCGTACCGCCCAACCCTCACCCTCCTGCGGGTCAACGTGCTTGACCAGCGCCCTCACCGCACGGCGGGCGATGATGGCATTGCGGTGAATGCGCAGGAATTGGGCCTTGTATTTTTCTTCCAGCTCGTTGATGGAGCCTTCCAGAACAAAGCTGCGCTGTACCGTACGCACGGTGATGTATTTGAGCTCGGCCTTGAAGTACATCACGTCATGAAGTGGCAACCGCTCGGTGTACCCACGCTCCTGGATGATCACCACCTCTTCAACTGCTTGCACCGTTGCGTCCCGCACCGTGGCCTGCGCGCGCTGCACTTTTTGAAGGGCCGCCTGCAGCCGTTCCAGCCGTACTGGCTTGGTCAGGTAGTCAATCGCCTCCAACACAAAGGCCTGCACGGCGTGCTCGGAATGTGCGGTGATGAACACAATCGCCGGCGGGTTGGGCGCGGCGCGCAGTACCTGCGCCAGGGTGATGCCGTTGGCGCCGGGCAGGTTGATGTCCAGCAGCACCACGTCAACAGGCGTTCGCTTCAGCAACTCCATCGCGTCAGCCGCGTTGGCCGCCTCACCCAGCAACGACGTCATCGGCTGCTTGCAATCACCCAGCAGTGTTTTCAGGCGGGCGCGGGCCAACGCCTCATCATCAACCAGCAAAACCTTAAGTGTCATAGAGCAAAACTCCTGGATCAGTACCTGAACTTACAGCGGCACTTCAATACGCACCTGAAAAACGCCGTCTTTGAAAGCGGTTTGAAACTGCCCCTGAACGTCATGCAGCAACTTCAACCGATCCCGCACGTTGGACAGCGCAACACCATGGCCACGTTCACCGGGGCCGTTGGGCACGGTGTTGGTCACTTTGATGACCACGATGGAGCCGCGCCGCTGCGTCGTCACTCTGACGGTGGCCCCGCTGATACTGGGTTCGACCCCGTGGCGCACCGCGTTCTCCACGAGCGGCTGAAGCAGCAACGGCGGCAGCCGGGCATTGTCGCAAGCGGGGTCAATGTTCCACTGCAACTTCAGGCGATCTCCAAACCGCACCTGCTCAATCGCAAGGTAACGCTTGGCCAAGGCGATTTCATCCGCCAGCGTGACGGATTCGCCTTGGTCCACCAAGGCATGGCGAAACAGGTCACTCAAGTCTTCGAGCAGGGTTTCGGCCTTGGCCGGCTCCGCGCGCACCAGCGCAATCGCACTGTTGAGTGAATTGAACAAAAAGTGTGGGCGGATGCGCGATTGAAGCTCGGCCAGCCGGGCCGACGTAGCCGCCGGGGTCATGCCCTTGGCACGCAGCACCAAAGCGGCCACCATGATGGCGGCCACACCCGCGCCAGAGAACGCACTGGCCAGCCACGGTGCGGGGCCAATCAAGCCGACCATTGCCAGCACCGCACAACCATACAGCCCCGCCACCACGCCGAGCAATATGCCCACCGCGTATTGCATGTCTTGACTCAACTGGGCCAGCTTCTTTTTGAGGCTGCACGCCGCAATCAGCCACACCAGCGTGGCGGGCAGTGCGCCGCCCGCCAGCAGGGACAGCCGGGTCAGCCAGTCCATGAAACCGCTGGCACTGTACATTGCGACCACGGCGACCACTGCCTGGACAAACAGCACAGCCCGCAGCACCACCCCGAGATGGCAGGCATCGAACACCATGCTGCGCGAGGTTTGCCGCAGGGCGTTTTGGACTTCAAGCTCCAGAGGGGTTTTAAGCTCAAGCTCCTGGAAGGCCGATAAAATTTGGGTGTCTTTCATGTCAGTGGTTCGAGGTTATTCCATTTTCAGCCCCATGCCCCAAAATATACAAACTCTGCAAAATCAATTCGACAAAAAATCCCAAGCCTGGTCGGCGCTGTTTTCAGAGCCGATGAGTGATTTGGTCAAACGCTACACCTCCAGCGTGTCCTTCGACAAACGGCTGTGGCAGGCAGACATTGCCGGCTCGCTGGCACATGCCACCATGCTCGCGGCGCAAAAAATCATCAGCGCCGAAGACCTCGCATCGATACAGAACGGTTTGACGCAAGTCTCGGCGCAGATCGAGTCTGGCAAGTTTGAGTGGAAGCTTGACCTTGAAGACGTGCATCTCAACATCGAGGCACGCCTGACGGAGCTGGTAGGCATCGCTGGCAAGCGCCTGCACACAGGGCGCTCGCGTAACGACCAGGTGGCCACCGACGTGCGGCTGTGGCTGCGCGGCGAAATTGACCTGATTGCCGCTCTGCTGGTTGATTTGCAGCAGGCGCTGGTGAATTTGGCGGCCGACCATGTGGATATCGTCATGCCCGGCTTTACGCACCTGCAAGTGGCACAGCCGGTGAGTTTCGGCCACCATCTGCTGGCATACGTCGAGATGTTTTCGCGTGATGCAGATCGCTTGCACGACGTGCGCAAGCGCGTTAATTGCCTGCCACTCGGTGCCGCCGCGCTAGCAGGCACCAGCTATCCGCTGGATCGAGAGATGGTAGCAACCCTCTTGGGCATGGTCGATGAGGCAGGTCGGCCCTGCGTTTGCCAAAACTCGCTGGATGCTGTGAGTGACCGCGACTTCGCCATTGAATTCGCCGCTGCCGCCACGCTGGTGATGGTACACATCAGCCGCCTGAGCGAGGAGTTGATCTTATGGATGAGCCAGAGCTTTGGCTTCATCAAGATTGCCGACCGCTTCACCACCGGCAGCTCGATCATGCCGCAGAAAAAGAACCCCGATGTGCCCGAGTTGGCGCGTGGAAAGACCGGCCGCGTGGTGGGCCACCTGATGGGCTTGATCACCCTGATGAAGGGCCAGCCGCTGGCCTACAACAAAGACAACCAGGAAGACAAGGAGCCGCTGTTCGACACGGTGGACACCCTGAAAGACACGCTGCGCATCTTCTGCGAAATGATAGGTGGCATCACCGTCAACGCCCAGGCCATGGAAAACGCCGCCCTCAAAGGCTATGCCACCGCCACCGACCTGGCTGACTACCTGGTCAACAAGGGCCTGGCGTTTCGCGATGCGCACGAAACGGTGGCGCACGCGGTCAAGGCCGCCATCTCGCACCAGGTTGATCTGTCAGAGCTGCCCTTGGCGGTGCTGCAGGGCTTCCATCCCTCGATTGAGAAGGATGTCTACGATGCCTTGAGCCTGCGCGGCTCACTCAACGCGCGGCGCACGCTCGGTGGCACCGCGCCCGAACAGGTGCGCTTGCAGATCGCCCGACACAGGGCGCAATGGAGTTGAGTTCGCCACATTCGTTGGTTGACATTCCCAGCTTAGATTGCTATGTTATATATAGCTAATTGTGCAATTTCCTCGGAAGCTTAGGCATTATTTGACTGCTAATTTTATGAAATTGATGAGGTTTAGGAAAAAACTTAACTCATGAGTTAATTTTTTTATTAATTTGGGTTTTCTGTGGCCTGACGGCAACTAATGGTCAGCGTTCAAAAATTGGCAGTCAACGACAACCTGAACGAGCGGGATTCAATCGGGTGGAAGTGGATGTCGTCCACCGCAGCACCTTCGCCTTTCAACCGGGAGGCATAGTAGTAGTCGATGGCGGAGTCTTTGCGGTCTGTCAAGTTGAATCCTTCGAGTTCGATTTTCAGCTTGGGGCTGATCTTGTAGCCAATTCGTCCATTCAAGGTGGCGGTGCTTTGCGATCGCACCGAGTTGTCTTCAATCAAAGGGCGTGCGCCGAAGTAGCGCAGTTGCAGCGCACCGAAATAAGGCCCCAATTTATCCACCGCTAACGCCAGCGATGCCACTCCCTCCACGGCACCGGGGATGCGGTCGCCCACCGGGTGGGCGTCGCGAAAGCGGGCTTGGGCAAAAGAGATGTCGGCATCCACCGTCAACCAGCGATTGGGCTTGTAGTAGTTTGAAAACTCAAACCCAATGCGTCGGCTGGGTCGACCCGCCTCGGTGGTGCCGGCATCGCCCACAAACAGCAGTTCAGAGTCCAGCTCAAGCTGGTAGACGGACAGCGAGCTTTGCAAACCTGCGATGAACTCACTTCGCACGCCCAACTCCAGGCCACGCGAACGTACCAAGGGAGAGACTTTGCCGGCCGCAGCGCCAGTTTTAGGATCGATGCTGATGGTGATGCCGCGCGCATCATTGCTGTGAAAACCGGTGCCCGCACTGGCGTAAAACTCAGTCTTGTTCCACGGGCCAAAAATCAGGTTCAGCTTGGGGCTGACGATGGCATCCGACGCGCTGCCTGAATTGGCGGGGTTGCTGCTCGTTACGTCAAAGCGGTAGGTGTCAGCACGCAACCCCGCGACGGTGCGGAACTTGTCCGTCCACTGGGTGCTGTTTTCCAAGTACAGGCCCAGGCTGCCTTGCACGATGTGGTCTGAACGGGTGGTGGACGTGCGCTGGCGCGCAACGCTGTTGTAAAGCTCGTTGTCAATCACGTCATTTTGAAACTGAACGCCCACCGTTGTTTCAGACCTATGACCCAGGCTTGAAGTGGGCCAAGTATGGCTGGCGTTGATGCCAATGGAGGTGCGTCGGTCTGGCTGCGCAAACTGGTCGCCATTGACGGGGTCGTCCAGAAAATAGGTGAAGTTGGAAAACAGGTCAAGCTGGCTTCGGGCGATGTAGGCGCTGACTTTGGTGCTGCCGCTCTCAGTTGATCGCCGCCATGCCCCCGACAGGCTGTAGCGGCTGGCCTGGCCGCCGTCGGTCTGATCCACCGCATCAAAACGAGCCAGGCTGCCCGCATCCACGGCACGCTGCGGAATTTGATCGGTAGCATGCCAGCTTGCTTCGTAAGCCATCAGAGTCAGGTTGAAGCCGTTGTCCTGCGCACCCTGGCTGTACCGCAACACACCATTGCGCTTGCGAAAATCATCCCCCACGGTGAAAGGCCCATCATTGCGAAAAAGCTCGACGGCATAAAGCAGGTTGCCGTCGCCGAGTTGGGGCGACGCGGCCAGGAACGTTCTCGCATACCCGTTTTGACCCAGCCCAATGCTGGCAATGCCCTGCGCCAGCGTATTGACATACCTAACGTTAACTGCCCCTGCCGATGAAAAATCACCTTCGGCCGCAAAGAAGGGGCCCTTGCGATATTCCAGCAGGTTGGTCAGCTCGGGGATCAGGAAATTGACATCTGTCCAGCCCTGGCCATGTGAATGGCTGCGCTGGTTGACCAGCATCCCATCCACGGTGGTGCGCAAATCAGTGCCGTGATCCAGATTGAAACCGCGCAAATAAAACTGATTGGCCTTGCCCTCGCCGCTGTGCTGGCTGACGACCAGGCCTGGCACTGCCTCAAGCACCTCGCCCGGCCGATATACCGTGCGCGCCTCAAGCTGTTGCCGGGTCACCAGGCCTTGGTTCGCCGTTGCCGCATCGCCCAACTGACTGGCGCGCGAGCTCTCGATGACCACAGGTGCGAGAACAGCGCTCACGGTCTGACCTATTGCAGGACTGTGCTGTAGGCAGGCACACGCGACTGCGGACAGGGTAGAAACGAATTCATTTCGATAGTTCATTTTGACTACTTTCATGATTGAAAACCCCATCACACGCGCTGCCAGAACCACCAGGCAGACAGAGCAATCAGCAACATTGAGCCGCCACGAACTACGGCGCTTTCATACCAGGTGCGGTTGACGACAAGCTGCGACACGGCAACCCAGCCAGCCACAGCTACCAGTTGCCCAGCCTCCACACCCAAGTTAAAGCCCGCCAGCGCCCACGGCAAAAGGCCCGACGGCGCAGCGGCCTCCTGCAGCAGCCCGGCAAAGCCATAGCCGTGAACCAGCCCGAACAGCAAGGCCAGCACATCGGTTCGCAGCCAAGCCTGCGGACGCAGATTCAGCAGCGCCGTGATACCGATTGAAAGCGCAATGACAGGTTCCACCCACGCGGGCGAGCCTTGCGTGAATCCAAAAGTAGCCAGTATCAGCGTGATGGAATGGCCGATGGTGAAGGCGGTGATGGTGCGAAGTAAGGGCCACCAAACGTTGCCGCTTTGTTGCGACGACTTTGCCCCCAACCTGAGCCGCAGCGGCAGCACCAGCGCCAGCAGAAACGCCAGGTGGTCATAGCCCTCCAGCAGGTGATGCAGCCCGAGCGAAAAATATTCGCGCAATGCAGTGAAGCGACTTGAGGGCGCTGCGGTGGGTGCTGCTGCTTGAGTGGCCGCCTGCAAAGTCAAACCTGCCAGTTGTTGGGGCGAGGTAGTGGTCAACAAGTCTTTGCCACCGACACGGCCCGCGACCAACAGACGGTGATTGGCATCTTGCGCTTTGAATAATATGTAATTGAATATCAAGCCGTTGGTTTGCGGACAGTTGGTTTGCGCTTGAAATAGCATGTAGGCACCATCGCTGCGTTTTTCAATCTGGCTCATTTGCCATTGAAGGCGGCAGGCAGCGGCTTGCAGATTCGCCGATCGATTGATCACCTCAATCGCAGCAGGCGTTGCCGCTTTGACCTCGCCCCATGTCACTTGGCCATCGGCGTTGGCATCCAGTGGCAGGATCAGATCAAGATCCTTGATCGCTACCGACAGCTTGAATTGATAGGCGGTTTGCGCAGTCTCCTGCACGTCTAGATAGGCATCACTGCCCTTGTGGGCGAAGGCAAAAGCGCTTGCAAACAATACGGCTGCGCCAAGGAAAAGGCGGGCACTCCAACTCATGGCTTCACCGCCAGTCGGGCATCCTGCAGACCGGTTTGCCGCAACGCCGCCTTCAGCTCAGACATTGCCACATCGTCATTGGCCAGTTTTGCACTTTGCACGGCAATCCACCAGTCAACCGGCTCGCGCTGCAACGTTAGGTTTTGCCGCGCCAATGCCAGCGCAGCTTTCGGGTTGTCTTCCAGCCAAAGTGCGATAAAGGCCAACTCGCGCCCATGCAACGTGGGGTCGTCACCGCGCCGTTTGAGCTCTACGGTGCGTTCCCGCAAAACCGCCAGGGTGCCGCGCCAGCGCGCATCGTCAAGCTGCCGCCAAGCTGCCGCGCGGCGCAGCAGCACTGCATCAGTCTCGGGCGATGCGGCCAGTGCCGACAGAGCCTCTTTGGGGCGGCCCGTGCGCAGCGCCAGGTCACTGTAAGCGATGGCGGTGTAGAGGTCCGGCTCAAAGGTCAAGCTGCGCTGATAGGCTTGCGCGGCCAGCGCATCACGACCCCATCGCTCTAACGCCTCGGCCAAGAGCGATGACAACCAAGCGCGCTGGCTAACGTCTTGTGCCTGCCCCGTCAATTTTTGCAGCCCTTGTGTGGCGGCTTGATGGTCGCCTTGCAAAGACACAGTCTCAAGCGTGCAAGCCTGCGCGTACAGCGTCTGGCCCGCCTGCTCTACCTTCACACAGGCCGCCAGCGCCTGCGGGTAGTTGCCGGAAAGACGCTCCAACGCAGCCATGTTCAGCCATCCCTGCGCAGAACTTGGTGATTGGGCGGGCGTGCGGGCCAAGGCAGCATTGAGCACTTTGCGAGATGCCGCAAACTCATGGCGGCCCTGCTGCACGGTGGCTTGCAACACCGCGATGTCTGCCGGGGCATCCGTTCGATCCCACCAAGGTGCCAGCAGCGATTGCGCACGCCCCCAATACCGTGTATCGCCGGTTTGGCGTGCCTGCGCAATGTCTTTGCGCGCGGCAAGCGCGGCGGCCATCGCGTCGGGCAGGGTTTGCTGTGCGGTTGCTGACAAGGCAGGCCGATTGCGCGTGATCGCCTGCAATACTTCAAGCACTTCATCGTCGCGCTGCGGTTGTACCGTGGTTGCAGCAGTTGCGCTCAATTGCGCGCCCGCCAGAACCAGTGCAACGCCGCACCAACGCATGGGTTTCAGTTTAGACAACAGATTCACGTTCAACATTCCATTAAAAAAGCCCGGCAGCTTGGGTTGACAAGTTACCGGGCCATGCGGCTTGCACCGCCTTCAATCCTAACAATGATTAGAAGGTGACGGCGGCAGGCTCCGAGCTTTCGTCTTGAACCAGCGTCACCGCGTTGACATCAACACCGTCAGTGTTGCCATCGGTCGCGATCAGCCGCTCCATGTAGGCGACCAGGGCGCCCGCGTCGGCACTGATGTCGGTGGATGCCACGGGCGGCGTGTCCGAATTGTTGTTGGCTCCACAACCCACAACCAGTACGGCACAAACGGCCACACCCAGTGCCAATTTCAAGTTCATTTTTTGCAAAGATTTAAGCATGATAGTTCCTTGAATATCTTGAACACCAGTGCCTTACTGCGCGCCGGGGTTAGGCGTGTTCAGGTACGGGAACGTTGCCAGGAAAGGCACCGTCGCCTGATCCACACCGTCGTGAATGTTGGCGGCGGTTGCACCCAGTGGCACGCTGGACGCGTTGCAGGCCGACACCGCACCCGGCACGCCAGGAATGCTGTTGAGCTTCAGCGTATCAGCCGTGCCATTGATCACACACAGCCCGCCTACCATTGCTACCAGCGCAATGTCGACCACGTCGTCTTTGGGACGACGGCCGTTGGGAAAGCCCGCATTGTCAGTGCCACCCGCCAGCGCATTGCCTGCCACACCCAAACGGTTTTGGGCGGCAAACTGCACCGGCGCAATGGCCGTGTTCAAGCGCAGCATCTCGGACGGTGCGGGGTTGACGGCCGGTTTGTTCACGCCGGTAATGCCGGTGAGGAAAGTGGTTGCCAGATCAGTGCGCGGGAAGTTGGTAGGCGCCACATTAGCACCCAACACCGTACTGAGCAAAGCGGGCAGCGTGGGGTTGGTGACATAAGTCAGGAACTGGGCATCGTCCTTCGGCTGCGACGCGTTGAAGCGGTCTTTATCGGGCAGACCAATCACCACCTCATTCACCAGCGGATTACCCAGGCGCGAAACCTGCGTCCATGCACCGCCCGCTTTCTCCGCTTTGTCATTGCCTTTGCCTGGTAAACCGTTAAGCAGGCGCGCCTGGCGCAGGCTGGCTGTTGTCCAGCCGCCAATCACGGGCTCGGCCCCGGCGGTCAGACAATCTTTATGGACTTCAAGCGCCATCGTCGTGATATTGGCTTTTTGGATGACGTGATTTCCACCCATGCCTGCAGCGTCTTTGTTGGCGGGGTCCAGCAAGAATGCGGCGGGCGCGTTGACCAAGTCAAAAATCGTGCCCAAATTCACCGCAAAACCCTCTTGGCGCTGGCCGACGAATACTTTGCCCTGGTCTTTGCCAGCTGGGCAACCGGGAATCGTCACGGTATGAATATGCTGAGCTGCGTAGGCGGCGTAATTCGCAATGGTTTTGGTGCCAATGTTGTCAACCGGCTTTTCAAATATGCCGTTGCCACCCGTCTTCACCACCGCGCTGCCGGCGCTCTTGCGGCGGTCGCCGCGCACGATGTTCA
>JANOTE010000603.1:0-3284 GCA_031416195.1 Rhodoferax sp. | reverse complement strand
GGGCGAAAGCCGTGTACCAGCACGATCTTCACGCCCATGCTCTGGATCATCGCCAGATCCTGAGCCAGATTCGGCAATTTGCCCGCCGCAATCGCCTCTCCCGCAATGCCAACGACGAAGGTCTGATTGCGAAACTTGTGGATGTACGGCGCTACCGAACGGAACCAGGGGACGAAGGTGAAGTTGAAGACGGAGGACATGAGGGTGCTGGTTTATTGAAATGGATTCACGATGGTCAAGCTGTCAAACCGTTGACCGTGTTGCATGTCTTCTGACAGCAGCGTTTGCGCACCTGAGCGTAGTGCAGCGCAAATGACCATCGCGTCCCAGATCGGCTTTTTGTAGCGGATTGAAAGAGCGATTGCATCGTGAACCAGCCCCGTGTCGCTGTTGATGCAAGTCCAGTCGCTGTAGGCCAGAACAACCTGCTGAGCGGTCGCATCGGACAGTTTTTGCTTGCGCACCAGCGTGTTGTAAAGCTCAATCAGCACTTGGGTGCTGAGAATGCCAATGCCAGCATTGCTGCAGGATGCGACAACCTCCAGCGCCAATTTCTGTTTGCGAACGTCACTGGTGTCGATGCAGTAAACCAGCACGTTGGTATCGAAGAAAGTGCGCATTTCGGAATCAGTGCGGGCGGATCACGGGTTGACAGATTCCCGATCCCTGGCGCGGAAGTCGTCAGCATAAAGCTCTTCCCGCAGCGTTCTTCGTGAATCGTTTTGGTGGGACGCAGTATTGCTCGCGTCTGCTGCGCCCATCCAGTTCGTGGAACTCTGAGTCTGTAATGACGCCGCTTGGAGCGTATCCAACAAGCGCCCGGTTGCTTCTTCCCGACGTTTCTTCATCACGTCGTCGGTACCGGTTGCGTAACTCAACAAGAACTCGCGCACCTTCGCGCTAAGTGAAGTGCCTTGACTGATGGCCCGCACCCGTGCCTGTTTAATCAAGTTTTCGTCAACAGAGATAGTTAAATTTGACATCAAAGAACCACTTTTTAAAAAAGCGAAAATGCTGTGAAACACGTGAACTGGTGAATACGTGAACATGTGCTTTGGGCGATAATACACGCAATGTCAGATTTAGTCATCGAATTCCCCGAATCCTTGCCCGTATCCGCCAAGCGTGACGAAATCCGGGCCGCGATTGACGCGCACCAGGTCGTCATTGTTTGCGGTGAAACGGGTTCCGGCAAAACAACTCAACTGCCGAAAATCGCGTTGGCCATGGGCCGCGGCAAGCTCAACTACCCAGAAGGTGTGCGTGGAAAGCTGATCGGCCACACCCAGCCGCGCCGCATTGCCGCCAGCTCGGTCGCCAAGCGCATCGCGGAAGAGTTGAAAACGCCGCTGGGCGAGGTGGTCGGCTTCAAGGTGCGGTTTCAGGATCGATTGAGCAAAGACGCGTCCGTGAAACTGATGACCGACGGCATCTTGCTGGCCGAAACGCAGACCGATCCGCTGCTCAATGCCTACGACACCATCATCATTGACGAGGCGCATGAACGTTCGCTGAACATCGATTTCCTGTTGGGCTACCTGCGCCAGATTTTGCCGCGTCGCCCGGATTTGAAGATCATCGTGACCTCGGCGACGATTGATGCGGATCGATTCGCTACGCATTTTGCATCGCACAACGGCCCCGCGCCGGTGATCATGGTGTCGGGGCGGATGTTCCCGGTGGAGCAGCGTTATCGCCCGTTTGAGGAGTCGCGCGAGTACGACTTGAACTCGGCCATCGCCGATGGTGTCGATGAACTCTGGCAGAGCGTTCACAACAGTGGCGACATCCTCGTGTTCTTGCCTGGCGAGCGCGAAATCCGTGAAGCAGCAGATCATCTGCGCAAGCATTTAAGCCATCAACCGCTGTTTCGCAATTCTGAAGTGCTGCCGTTGTTCGCGCGCTTAAGCCAGCCCGAGCAAGACCGCATTTTTGACGGCCACACCGGCAGGCGCATTGTGCTGGCGACCAACGTCGCCGAGACATCGCTCACCGTGCCGGGCATTCGCTACGTGATTGATGCAGGCACAGCGCGCATGAAGCGCTACAGTTTCAGAAGCAAGGTGGAGCAACTGCTGGTCGAGCCCATCAGCCAATCGTCTGCCAACCAAAGGGCAGGGCGTTGCGGTCGTGTGGCCAACGGCATCTGCATTCGGCTGTATGACGAAAAAGAGTTTGACGGCAGGCCGAAATTTACCGAACCTGAAATCTTGCGCTCATCGCTTGCGGGCGTGATCTTGCGCATGAAGTCGCTGCATCTGGGCATCGTCGAAGACTTCCCGTTCCTGGAGCGCCCCTCCAGCCGAGCGATTGCCGATGGCTACCAGTTGCTCAATGAACTTGGTGCGGTGGACGATGCGAACGAACTCACGCGCATGGGCCAGGAGCTGGCCAAGTTGCCGCTGGATCCGCGCGTGGGCCGCATGATCATCGAGGCGCGCGAGCGTGGCGCGCTGGACGAGGTGCTGGTGATCGCATCGGCCTTAAGCGTTCAGGATGTGCGCGATCGCCCGATGGACATGCAAACCCAGGCCGATCAAGCGCATGTGAAGTTTGACGACGAGAAGAGCGAATTCAGCGGGTATTTGAAGCTGTGGAAGTGGATTGCAAACTCGCGTGGCGGCGAGGGCATTCACAAACTGTCGAACCGCCAGCAAGAACAGCTTTTGCGCCAGAACTTCGTCAACATTCGCCGCGTGCGCGAATGGAAAGACATCCACAGCCAGCTTCACACCGTCGTGGCCGAACATAAATGGCGGCTCAATACCCTGCCTGCCACGTATGAGCAGCTCCATTTGTCGATGCTGGCGGGCCTCTTGGGCAACATCGGCTGCAAGGTCGAAACTGAAGGCCAAAGCGGGGAATATTTGGGAGCACGCGGCATCAAGTTTTTCGCCCACCCCGGCGCGCATCTGGCCAAAAAACCGGGCCGCTGGATTGTGGCGGCTGAGTTGGTGGAGACCACGCGTCTGTTCGGGCGCGGCATCGCCAACATTGAGCCGCAGTGGCTGGAGCAAGTCGGTGGGCATTTGTTGAAGAAGCAGTTGCTCGATCCGCATTGGGAGAAAAAAGCCGGCGAGGTGACAGCGCTGGAGCGTGCCACGCTGTATGGCATCGTCATCTACAGTGGCCGCAAAACCAACTACGGTCGCATTGACCCGGCAGGCGCGCGCGAGATTTTCATCCGTGAAGCGCTGGTGAATGACCAGTGGGAAACGGCGCTGCCGTTCTTGGCGGCGAACCACAAGCTGATCAAACAGGTGGAAGACCTGGAGCACAAAGCG
>JANOTE010000602.1:0-1947 GCA_031416195.1 Rhodoferax sp. | reverse complement strand
CGTCGATGGCACTGCATTTCTTGAGATTGCGCTGAACTCCAGGTCATCGCACCGCAGGCGGACGAGTCAAGCACCTCAATCTTGCGTTCTTCATAGCGTTCCAGTACGCTGGTTGCCGGATGACCAAAGCGGTTGCGAAACCCTGCCTGCACCAGCGCAAAGCGTGGCTGCACCGCGTCCAAAAACTCGGCGCTGCTGGATGTTTTGCTGCCATGGTGCGGAACCAGTAGAACATCCGCCTTCAGCCTGGCACCGCCCGCGACAAGGCTTGCTTCGTTCGGCTGCTCAATGTCTCCTGTCAACAGCGCAACTTTGGAGCCGTTGTCAATGCGCAGAACGCAACTCATCGCGTTGGATTTGTTGGGCACGTCGTAATCAACGGCGTTAGGATGCAGTACCTCAAACGCAACGCCGTCCCACGTCCAGCGCTGCCCAGCAATACAGCGGGTGGATTTACGGATGGTTTGCAGAACATGCCCGTCTTCCAGTGAACTGAGCAATTGCGCCTGCGGCTGCATCGCCAGCACCGCCTGCGCGCCGCCGGTGTGATCGGCATCGCGATGGCTGAGCATGACAGTGTCCACCCGCACATCCAGCGCCCGCAACAGCGGCACCAGCACGCGGTGGCCGGCATCGCTGTCGCGGCTGAAGCGCGGCCCGGTGTCGTACACCAGCGCATGGTGGGCGGTGCGCACAATAACGGCGTTACCCTGACCAATATCGGCCGCCAGCAGCTCAAAATGCCCCAACTCGGGGCGTGGCACCTGCCACAGCAGCATGGGCAGCACCAAAACAGCGCCTTGCCAGCGAACAAACCACGGCAGGCGCATCGCCAGCAGCAAACCGCCAACCAGGGCAGCCACGCCCGCCCACACGGGTACTTGCGCGATCGAGAGGCTGGCAAACTGAAATCGATTGAGCCACTCCAAGTACACCGCCATCCCTTGAATCGCCAGCGCCGCGATGTCCCAAAACGGTGCGATCACCATGCCCAGCAGCGAAAGCGGCGTCACTACCAGCGTCACCCACGGTATCGCCAACAGGTTCGCCACCAGCCCGACGATTGAAACCTGGCCGAATAGCAGCAGAGTCAGAGGAGCCAAAGCGAGCGTCATCACCCATTGCTCGCGCAGCAGGGCGAGCGACTTTTTGAGCGCGGTTGCCGCCAGGTTGACAGGTGCGATGCCGTTCAATTCACGGGTATTGGAATCCGTCGCAAACAAAATCCCCACCGCCACAAAACTCAACCAAAACCCGGCTTGCAGCAGCGCCCAGGGGTCGGCCAGCACCACCACGGCGCAGGCCAGCATCCATGTCTGCGGCCAGGGCCAGCGCTTTCCCGAGAGGCGAAGCAGGCCGATGGTGGCCAGCATCAGCACCGTGCGCTGGGCCGGTAGCCCCCAACCACTGAACAGCGAATACGCCAGCGCCAGCACAACGCCGCCCAAAATCGCCGCACTGGGTGCCGGGTACAAATTGCAAAGCCAGACAGATCGCCGCCATAGCCAGCCCACGGCCAGCGCCGCGCCCCACGCAAACAGGGTGATGTGCAGACCAGAGATGCTCATCAAGTGCGCGACACCCGTGGCGCGAAAAACATCCCAATCCGCCCGGTCGATGGCGTTTTGGTCGCCCGTGGTCAAGGCTGCAATCACGCCCGCCAATTTGCGGTCAGCCACGCGTTCAATGATTGCATCGCGTGTGTGTTGGCGGGCCCACTCAATCGGGTAGACCCAAGTTCGCGCCAAGCGCTCGGGCGCCTTGTCACCCGGGCCGGCCCGCACATAGCCGGTGGCCTGCAAGCCCTGCTCCCACAGCCACAGCTCGTAATCAAACCCATGCGGATTGCTGCCCCCGTGCGGCACTTTGAGGCGCACTACCATCTGCCAGCGCTCGCCAGGCTGAAAGTCCATCGGTCGAAGTGTGGCTTCGTAGCCTGCGCCACCG
>JANOTE010000601.1:0-2253 GCA_031416195.1 Rhodoferax sp. | reverse complement strand
ACAACAAATTTGGAGACCTGATGGCCGTCATCACCAACATCGAAGACTTGCGCGTTCTCGCACAGAAGCGGGTGCCGCGCATGTTCTACGACTATGCCGATTCCGGCTCGTGGACCGAGAGCACCTACCGCGCCAATGAGGCGGATTTCAAGGCCATCAAATTTCGCCAGCGCGTAGCGGTCAACATGGAGAACCGCAGTACGCGCAGCGCCATGATTGGCGTGGATGTGGCAATGCCCGTCGCGATTGCGCCAACCGGCCTCACCGGCATGCAGCACGCGGATGGCGAGATCCACGGCGCGCAGGCTGCGAAGAAATTTGGCATTCCATTCACGCTGTCCACCATGAGCATCTGTTCGATTGAAGACATCGCTGAAGCGACGGGCCGCCACCCGTTCTGGTTCCAGCTCTATGTAATGAAAGACCGCGACTTCATCGAGCGGCTGATTGACCGCGCCAAGGCTGCCAACTGCTCGGCGCTGGTGATCACGCTGGATTTGCAAATCCTCGGGCAGCGGCACAAAGATTTGAAAAACGGCCTGTCCGCGCCACCCAGGCTCACGCTGACCAACATCCTGAACATTGCCACCAAGCCCGGCTGGGCGCTGGGCATGATGGGCACGAAACGGCGGCAGTTTGGCAATATTGTGGGCCATGTCAAAGGCGTGGCTGACATGGGCTCGCTCGCCGACTGGACGGCCAAGCAGTTTGACCCAGCGCTCAATTGGGGCGATGTGGAATGGATCAAAAAACGCTGGGGCGGCAAGGTCATCCTCAAGGGCATTCAGGATGTGGAAGATGCCAGGCTGGCCGTGAACAGCGGGGCTGATGCGCTGATTGTCTCCAACCACGGCGGCCGGCAACTCGACGGTGCGCAGTCGTCCATTGGCGCGCTGCCAGCCATTGTTGACGCGGTGGGCCAACAAATTGAAGTACATATGGATGGCGGCATCCGCAGCGGGCAGGATGTCGTCAAGGCTATTGCGTTGGGGGCGAAGGGCACCTACATTGGTCGCTCGTTTTTGTACGGTTTGGGTGCTATGGGCGAAGCAGGCGTGACCAAAGCGCTGGAGATCATCCACAAAGAGCTTGACTTGACCATGGCCTTTTGCGGACACACGAATATCCGAACGGTGGACAAGAACATTTTGCTACCAGGGACGTTTTGAAAGCAATCTGAGTCCGGCTCTTCATGCAACTTCCCGAAATGGCCGCCTGGGCCTGGATTCCCATCGTCATCTCGGCGGCGCTGTTTCAGACCATTCGCAACGCCGCACAACGCTCACTCACAGCCGAGTTGGGCACGCTGGCGGCGACCTTGGTGCGCTTTCTGTACGGCCTGCCATTTGCGGTTTTTTGGCTGCTGGTGGTAATGCAGCTCTTGCCTGCGGGCAGCACTTGGCCCGCGTTTGGTTCGGCTTACTTCGCGTGGTTGATTTTGGGAGCCGTCGCGCAGATTGCCGCCACATCGTTCTTGCTGTTGGCGATGAAGGAGCGCAATTTCGTTATCGCCGTGGCATTTGCAAAAACCGAGGTGTTGCAGGTGGCGTTGTTTGCCACCGTTTTTTTGAGCGAAGTTCCCAGCCTGTGGGCAGGGGTGGCGATGGCAGTGTCCACGGCGGGTGTGCTGATGCTGTCGGTGCCGAAAAACACGGTGTCAGACCTGGCTGGCCCCAGCGCGTGGCTTGGCCGCAGCGCGTGGTTTGGCTTGGCCGCAGGGGCCGGGTTCGCGCTGGCAAGCGTCGGCTACCGGGGTGCGGCTTTGGCACTGCCGGGCGTGTCACCCTGGCTGATTGGGGCCTGGGGTGTGGTGCTGGCGCAGTTGCTGCAAACGCTGCTGCTGGGCGGCTGGATTGGCGCGCGCACGCCGGCGGTGCTCCCCAAAATCGCGCGGGCTTGGCGGCTCTCCAGCGTGGCGGGCGCGATGGGTGCGCTGGCATCCATCGGGTGGTTTACCGCCTTTGCGATGCGCCCGGCGGTTGACGTGAAAACCCTGAGCTTGATCGAGGTGCTGTTCAGCTATCTGGTGTCGCGCAAGCTGTTTGGTGAGCACATGAGCCGCACGGAAAAAATCGGCCTGACACTGATCACACTGGGCTTGGTAGTGGTCAGCGCGCAGTTCTGATCGACCAAGAGCAAGCCCCACCATGCGCCGCATTGCCCACCTGGACATGGACGCGTTTTATGCGTCGGTCGAGCTCTTACGCTACCCGCAACTCAAAGGCTTGCCGGTCGTGATTGGCGGTAGCAGGC
>JANOTE010000600.1:0-3823 GCA_031416195.1 Rhodoferax sp. | reverse complement strand
GCTCGTCGGATGTGAGCGCGTTGAGGAAATCCAAGGCGGTTTCAGCGGCATCGCGCACGAGCGCGGGCACCTGCTGCGCGAGCGCAAGGCTTGGCCCGCGCCCACCAAAATCCACAAAACGCGCGTCATCATTGCGGGCGGAGGTGTGGCCGGGCTGGCTGCCGCGCGGGCTTTGCGGCTGAACAACCAGCAGGACTTTGTGCTGCTGGAGCTGGAAACTGAAGCTGGCGGCAACAGCCGGGGCGGCGTGGTCAACGGTATTGCCTGCCCACTCGGCGCCCACTACCTGCCTGTGCCAGGCGATGCTGCAGTTGACGTACAAGATCTGCTCGAAGAGCTGGGTCTGCGCAAGCGCGTGGCAGGCCGCTGGGCGTACGACGAGCGTCATCTGTGCCACAGCCCGCAGGAGCGGCTGTTCTTCAACGGCGAGTGGCAAGAAGGCCTGTTGCCGCTGCACGGCGTGGGTCGCGAAACACTGACGCAGTATCAACAGTTTGCAGCCCTGGTGGCGCGCGAACGGCAATCGGCAAGTTGGTCGATTCCGGCCTTACACAGGTCACCATCACCCTATATGGAGTCACTGGCTGCTGTCACGTTTGAGAGCTATCTCGCGCGAAATGGTCTGACCGATCCGCACCTGCGCTGGTACCTTAATTACTGCTGCAACGACGACTACGGCGCGGGGGTTGGCACGGTGTCGGCCTGGGCCGGGCTGCACTACTTTGCAAGCCGCCACGGGTTCAACGCGCCGCGCATGGACGGGGCCGATGCAATGGAACACGTGGCTGACCGCGAGGGCGTGCTCACCTGGCCCGAGGGCAATGGTTGGCTGACGCGGCACCTCGCGCTGCCGCTGAAAGATCGGCTTCAAACGGGCCGAGTGGTGCTGCGCATTGCAGCAAGCAAACAGGGTGTGGAGGTGGATGCGTTGAACAGCGCAACTCGAACTGTTGAGCGCTGGCAGGCCGAGCGCTGCATCGTGGCGTTGCCGATGTTTGTCGCGGCACGCGTCGTCGAAAATCCGCCTGAATTTTTACGCCAAGCCGCCGCACGCACCCGCTATGCACCCTGGCTGGTGGCGAATATCCACATCAAGACCGGCCTGCAGGATCGCCCCGGTGCGCCACCGAGTTGGGACAACGTTATTCACGACGATGCCACGCCGAACGCACACGGTGCCAGTCTGGGCTATGTCGATGCCATGCACCAAAGCCTGCAAAGCGTGCCCGGTGCCACCGTGCTCACCCACTACCGCGCTTTGGGCGATGTACCCCAAGGCCGCAAGCTGTTGATGGACACACCTTGGACAGCATGGCGCGATGTGATTCTGGCTGATCTCGCGCGCGCCCACCCCGACATCGCCGCCAAAGCTACCCGCATCGACATCACGCGATACGGCCACGCGATGGCGGTGCCTGTGCCTGTGACGGGCAGAAACCCCAGCCCGCAACCAGCAGCCGCTGGTCGTTTGAGTTTTGCACACAGCGACTGGGCAGGTTACTCGGTGTTCGAGGAGGCGTTTACGCTAGGGCACGCGGCGGGTTTGGCAGCCGTAAGCGCTGCTTCAGGTCAATCGCCCTCGTAGCAGTGCGTAAACATCATCCCGCGTGCTCACCGCCAAAATCGTCACCAAGCGCGCCTTGTCATCGACGTGGTATGCGAGGCGAAACTGCGGCGTTGTGATCTTGATTTTGTAGGTGTCAGGCAGGCCGTGCAGCGCGTCTTTGGCAACACGGGGTTGGATCAGCCGCTCTTTTTGCAGCTTTTGTTTGAAGCGCCGCTTGATCGACTCATCCAGCTTGCCCCATTCCCGCTCAGCGTCGGGATGGATGGCCAAGTCAAAGCTCATCGACGGAAATCTTGCGGGCAGTTTTCAAAGTCGCCAAACGTACCTCGACCTTATTGCTAACCGCCCGATCCGCCAGTTGATCCAGAATGCGCGCCATCAATTGGCTGGACACAATGTAGCCCGCCGGGCGGTTGTGGTTGAGCACAACCACGGCTTGGTCACCCGCCTGCTCAAAGGCCCGTGCAGGCGCTTCGCGCAGGTCAGAGATGCCGATGCTGTGAGTCGAAAATAGTGCGTCCATGTACTTAATTCTACGTTATTTCGTATAAATTTTGTCGAAATACAAACGGCACTTCAAAACATCCTGACCGTATTGTCTGGCGACATACGCGCTGCACTCGTCCATCACTTCGTACCGGCAGGCCACAACAACTTGTCAAGGCTACCCAGCGTGCCAGCAATGCTGACACCAAGGTCCTTTACAAACTGCGACGCCTCCAGCAGCCCGTCTTTTGAGACTGAATACCACTTGCGATTCGGCTTGGCGCTAGTTGCCTGCTTCACCAGCATCTCCAAATTCTCCGCCACCTCCGGTGCCTCCTTCTGTTTTTCGACAGGCAGCGCCGCAATCAGTTGCTGCACCTGCTTCACCAGCGCCTCCAGCAGGTCCTTCTGGTCCCCTGGTACCTGCTGCTGGATCATGTTGGTGCAGTTCGTCAATGTCTGGCCCACCTGGCTGTTGACGACATTGCCGCCAATGTGAATGCTCTGGTCGTGGCTCATGGGTTTGTCTCCTTTGAAGATGTCGCCTTTGAAATCGCCTTGCACGATGATGGTGATGCCGTCTTGCTGGTGCGCTCGGGTGGCGAGCCGCCGACACTCAGGCGCGTCTCGCCGCTGCTGCTGCTTCAAGTGCTGTCGGCCCTGCACGATTTTTTCCAACTCTGCCTGCGCCAAATTGAAACCGGCTCTACGGCTTGCGTGTTGGCTCACAGCTTTCCCGCCTGGTTTCAGGATTTGGTACTCCGCCAGATCCAGCTCATTCAGGCTTATGTCATCAACCAGAATCAGCACAAAGATGAAGTCCCTGTCTCGTTCCGCCAACCGTGCCCGCGCGGCCTTCAGTTCCACCTTCTCTATGAAATCAGAAGCTAGAAATGCGGTCGTCGGCAAGCCCACGAAGACGTCCATCCTTGCCAAGTTGTTTTCAATCTCGTCCTTCCACCGCATGCCGGGTTCAATCAGCCCGGCCCTCGGTGAGGAAAAACTGGTGCAGCGCATGGGTGATTTACTGCCCGGCAAAATCCCACAGCCGTACCGTGATCCCGCGCTGGTCCAGGCGCAACTCAAAGCGGTTCAAGGCGATGCCCGGTCTCTCCTGCTCGTGTTTGTCATGCGGCGCGCCCATGAAGAAGCGCCGCAAGCTCGTTTTGCCGATCCCGCCGCGTCCCACCAGCATCAACTTGACCTCATTCACCGCGCGCAGGGTGCCCTGCGCTGCGCCCTGGCGCTGCGTGAAGTAAAAGTTGAGGATGTCTTGCGGACGTGCAGCGGTTTATTGTCCGGCCCCATCGTTTCAATGACTGTCGGCCCCAGGACGGATTCGGGGATAGCCAGCGCCGGGTTGCGATGGAAAAAAAGCCCCGTCAGCGCCGTGAGCTGGCCGATCTGCGGCGGCAGGTGCGACAGTCCTATTTTGTTCAAATCGAGTTCGGTACCCCGCGTGCTGCGACAGGCTTCGATTCGCTTCAAGGCTTCGTTATAGGCTTGTTGCTGCTCTGGGGTCATGGCTGGGTGGGGCATGGGCTTGTTTGTTGGGGTTGTATCGGCACACGCTGCGCGGTTGAATCACTTTACTCCACAGCCCGCCTTGAAAAACGTGAGGGGCGGGCTTGGTCGTTGCGCACCCAGACCTTGTCAGCAAAACCGCCCCGATGGGTTTTGCCCACAGCCGGTGCTGCCTCGGCTGGGTCGCTCGCATTGATTCCCGGGGCCCACAAACTGGACCCCGTGACGCGCAAAAAGCTTCCAATG
>JANOTE010000599.1:0-3682 GCA_031416195.1 Rhodoferax sp. | reverse complement strand
CCGGCGTCTGCGGTTAAAATGGGGTCAAGGCCTGCTGCTCCGGCGGGCCTTGTTGTTTCAACCCGGAGCCATGTAGAGGACCACCATGTACAAAAACCTCGCAGCCGTGATCGCGGCCGCCTGTTGTTTGTTTCCCGCTTTTTCCCAACCGGCCGGATCGCCGCAAGGCAGCGCTGCGCCGCTCAAAATCGGCTTCGTCTATGTTGCCCCGCTGACCGACGCCGGCTGGGTGCGCCAGCACGACGAAGGCCGCAAGGCCGTTGAGGCCGCGCTGGGGGATCGCGTCAAAACCACATTTGTGGAGAATGTGGCCGAAGGCCCGGATGCCGAACGCGTGATCCGCGATCTGGCCGCCACCGGCCACACGCTGATCTTCACGCCCAGCTTTGGCTACATGGAGTCCACGCTGAAAGTCGCCAAAGATTTTCCGGATGTGAAGTTTGAGTCCATCACCGGCTACAAGACCACGCCCAATGTGGCTGCCGCCAACGCACGCTATTACGAGGGCCGTTATCTCGCGGGCATCGCGGCCGGGCGAATGACGCAGACCGATGTGGCGGGCTACGTGGCGGGCTTTCCCATTCCTGAGGTACTGCAAGGCATCAATGCCTTCACGCTGGGCATGCGCTCGGTCAACCCCAAAGCGGTGGTCAAAGTGGTGTGGCTCAACGCCTGGTTTGACCCGCCACGCGAGCGCGATGCAGCGATGACGCTGTTCAACCAAAACGTTGATGTGATCGCCTTTCATACGGGCTCCAACGCCGTGATGGTGGCCGCCCAGGAGCGCGGCAAGATGGCCATCGCCTACCACTCCGACATGCGCCGTGTCGCCCCAGAGGCGCAGCTAGTGGCGGTAACCCACGAGTGGGGCCGCTACTACACCGAACGCGCGCGCGCCGTGCTGGAACGGCGCTGGAAGAGCGGTACTGTGTGGGATGGCGTGGCGCAAGGCATGGTCAAGGTGGATGGGTTTGGCCCCAAGGTGCCCATGCCCGTGCAGCAGGAGGTATTGGCGCGGCAAAAAGACCTCGCCAATGGCCGCTTGCGGCCCTTCGCCGCTTTGAAGGGCGCTGTGAAAGACAATCAAGGCAACATCAAGATTCCGGCGGGCGGCAGCTTGAGCGACCGTGAAATACTGGGCATGAACTGGCTGGTTGAAGGCGTGCAAGGCAAGCTCGCGAAGTAAAAAACGGCATGGATTTACGCTAACCTTGTCAGCATGAAAGCTTACCGCGCCGCCATCCTTCGATTCGACCCTTTTGCACCTCCCCATAACTGTGCTGTCTATGAGGAGGATGGCTTGCTGGTCGTTGGCCCGGGCCCCAAGGGTATTGAGACGGTACACGCCGTAGGGCCTTATCGCGACGTGGTTCAAGCCTGTCCGCATGTCACGGTCGAGCACCTGCCTGGTCGCATCATCGCGCCGGGTTTTATCGATCTGCACTCGCACTTCCCACAGACCGATGTGATCGGCTCGCCCGCTGCGGGCCTGCTGCCGTGGTTGGAGAATTACACCTTCCCCGAGGAGTCACGTTTTTCATCAGAGGCCTACAGCGTGCAAGCCGCCGAGTTCTATATTGCCGAGCTGCTGCGCAATGGTGTCACCACGGCGCTGGCGTTTGCCACCTCGCACGTGCCTTCCGTCAACGCGCTCTTCACACAGGCGGGCGCGGCGGGCATGCGCTTGATCACCGGCAAGTGCCTGCAAGACCGCCATTGCCCTGAAGGCGTGCGGGATCAGACCGAGCAAAGCCTGATCGACACCGAGACCTTGATTCAAAAATGGCACGGCAAGGGCCGCTTGGGCTATGCCATCACACCTCGCTGGGCACCCGGTTGCACTGATGCGCAACTGCGCGGGGCGGGCGATTTGGCGGCGAAATATGGTGATGTGTGGATTCAATCGCACGTGGCTGAAAACAAAGACGAAATCAAATGGGCGCGAGAGCTGTTCCCCCAATCGCGCTCGTATTTGTCAACCTATGCCGACTTCGGCCTGATGCGCCAGCGGGCGATCTACGCGCACTGTATTCATTTCGACGATGCGGACAGGGCCTTGATGCGCGAGACGGGCGCAGCAGCAGCAGTCTGCCCCACTAGCAACCTATTCCTGGGCAGCGGTTTTTTTGACTACGCGGGCGCGGATCGCGTGGGCTTCAACTACGGCCTGGCCAGCGACGTGGGCGGTGGCACCTCGTTCAGCCCGTTTCACACCATGCTGGCGGCTTACTACGTGGGGCGCACTGCTGTTGAAGGATTGCAAACCAAGCCGGGCCTCTCGCTAAACCCGCAGCAATTGTGGTGGCAGCATACGGCCGGCGCAGCGCGGATTTTGGGGCTGGATGGCAGGGCCGGGCAGCCCGCCGTAGGCAATTTGCAGGTGGGTTGCGAGGCCGATTTCATCGTGCTCAACCCGCAAGCAACACCTTTGCTGGCCCGTAAACACAAGCGGGCGAATTCGCTCGACGAGTTGCTGTTTTCAATGATCGTACTGGGCGATGACCGCCTGATCGAACGCACGGTGATTGCAGCAGTCACGAAGTAAATGCTATTTAATATGTAGCTATCTATGCATATTATTCGACAGCTAGAGCACTATTTAATTCATAATTTGGGTCAAAATTGGCGTTTTGATGTAAAAATTAACCTAGGAGTTAATTCTAAGACTCTTTGAGTGAAAATTTTAGTGCAATGTGCCTGCGCTTCAAGGTGTGATGCACCACGGCGCGGTATCGTGTACCAGCCCCATCCAAAGCGCCCAGCCAGACGAGGCAAACAGCGCCAGGCCTGCGATTCTGATGGCCCACTTTGCGCCATGGTCTTTGCTTCGCAACCGCAACCACAGCCATGGCGCAACCATCAGAGATACGCCACTGCCCAACGCAAACAGTGCCATCACCGCCGCGCCCTCCAGCGCCTTGCCCGACAGCGCAGCCACCAGTAGCGCGGAATAGAGCAGACCGCACGGCAGCAGCGACCACAAGACCCCCATCGTCAGAGGTGCCGCCCCGCGATGCATCCTGCTGGTAGCCGTACGCACGCTGCGCCACACTGTTCGCGCAGAATTCTCCAGCCAGACTGGTTGGCGCGCCTGCCACAGCAGCATCAGCCCCAACAACGCTGCGGCGACGTGAAACAGCGTCCACACTGGTCTGAGCGCGGCAGACTGGATGCTTAGCCAGCCCAAGCCCTGCATCGACGCGGCCGCCAAGCCGCCCAATGCGGAATAGCCCATGACACGGCCGATCTGGAAAATCCAGAGTGACCGCGTGACTTGAGCTGCGCCTCCACCGTTAGCCGCCGCGCCAATGGGCTTGCCACCGACCATGCCAATCCCCGCGCACGCCGCACCGCACATGGCCACGCAGTGTGGCCCGCCCGCCAGGCCCATCAAGAGCGCGGTTGCAGCCAGAGTGGTTTGCATGGAATTCGCCGCGCGGAATCGTCAGTCCGCCAAGGTGCCATTGACGGCCTGCGTTGGTGTGTGCAACCACAACACCAAAGCGTTGCTGGCTATGACGATCAGCCAGAAGCAAAAAAAAGCGGCCGTGTAGACGGACTGGCGCGAGGCCTCCAACTGGTGTCCCATCCAATGCACCTCGCACGGATCCACCATTGAAAAGACCTGAGCCTGCAACACGCAGGCGGCGAGAAATGCAGGCCAGGTGATCAGAACACAACG
>JANOTE010000598.1:0-2951 GCA_031416195.1 Rhodoferax sp. | reverse complement strand
GCTGGCCGTGGCAGGCGAAGTAGGCGCCAATGATGAAGTCTTTGAAGGTCATGGCGTGAAAGTGATTGTAGACCGCAAAAGCCTGCCGTTTATTGACGGTATGGAGCTGGACTATACCAAAGAAGGGCTTAACTCCGGGTTGAAGTTCAATAACCCCAACGTCAAGGATATGTGTGGTTGCGGCGAGAGTTTCAGCGTCTAGCGGCGCGCCCTGTCATATCGAGCATCGCGAGAAATCCTTGTCTCGAGTCTCGAACGAAGGTGAGAGATCTTTGAGAGATCTTGCAGGATTTCTCCCGTTGGTCGAAATGACAGACACATGGGTAAATCTATTCAACGTGGGTGCCAGCGCCCACGTCACTTAAAGGCTTTCAGCCTTGCGCTCTACCTGCGCATTTTTCTTGAGTTCTTCGACAAACGCCTTGAACTCATTTTCAGCATTGGCGCGTAATGCCGTTTGTTTAAGATTTTCGCGCATTGCATTATCGGCGCTAGCCAGTGTTGCTTCACGCACACCATGCAACATCACTACCATGTACTCACCGCCCACATCCCCTGCCCAATAAGAAGCACTGCTTGCAGTAGGCTTGGGGATTTTAAAGGCTGCGCTAATGGCGGGGGCATCGGTCGACTGGTTGTCACGTTTCACATACCCTACCCGCTTCCACTCCGCATGATGTTCTTTTGCAAGCCCGGCTGCATCCACCCCTTTTTTAAGAGATGCCAGCAGTGCTTCTCCCACCGCTTTTGCCTTGTCACGGGCTTTTTCGGCATGCAGGCGCGCGACAATTAATTCACGTACTGCTTCAATGGGCTGTGTCGCAGCCGGTTTATGTTCTTTAACGCGCAACACCACCATCACGTTGGGGCTTACTTCAATGGGTTCACTATTATTGCCGCGTAACACATCTTCACTGAAGGCGGCTTCGCGTATTTTGGCATGCGTAGCCACACCCACACCGGTTTCTGCGGTGAACAAGCCACTCGACTGAATCATCAGGCTTGCTACCTTGGCGGCATCGCCTAGCGTATCAGGATGCTCATAAGCGGCGTTAGTAATCAGCTCAACCTGTTCAAAAAACTGCTCTTCTCCCTTACGACGGCGATAGTCAGCTTCCAATTTACCGCGCATATCTTCAAAAGAGGCAGGACGACTGGCTTTAACATCCACTAATTTGATGATATGAAAACCAAAATCACTTCTAACTACATCACTGACCTGACCTTTTGCCAAGCTGAAAGCAGCCTGCTCAAAAGCCTTATCCATGACACCGCGACCAAAAAAACCTAAATCACCGCCCGCTATTGCAGAGCCGGGATCTTCGGAATTCTGCTTGGCCAACTGCTCAAACGACTCGCCCGTGCGTGCACGCGCCAACAATTTATCTGCCTTGGTGCGAGCTGTGGCTACCGACGCATCATTGGCTAATCTGTCGACCTGTATCAGTATATGACTGGCACGACGTTGCTCATCTTTCGCCATGCTGGCAGACTGATCGGCATACAGGCCTTGCAAGGCAGCGTCATCCACAGAAATTTTCTGGGCAATGGCTTGCGCAGAAAACTCTATATAATCAACACTGACCTGCTCGGGAACTTTAAATAAATTTTTATTTTTTTCATAGTATTGGCGGATGTCGGCATCATTGACAGTGGCCGCATCCATAAACGTCGCTACGGGTAACTTTAAATAACTGACATCGCGCTGCTGTTCGCTCAACAACAAGGTGTCATCAACCTCACGCGAGGTTACCAGCACGGTGCCAATGACGCTGTTACGCAATTGATTTACCAGAATACTGCGGCGTAAACGATCTTCAAATACGCCGGCCGTAGCCCCCTGGCCGCGTAAAAATTGGGTATATAATTCAGGATCAAACTTACCGTTAGCCTGAAAATTCTCGACTTTTTCAATTTCGGTTTTTAGCTGTACGTCGCTGACACGAAACCCGGCATCGCTGGCTGCTTGCGCCAGAACTTCTTCTTCAATAACCGAATTAAGCACTTCCTGCTTGAAGCGTTTGTCATCAATTAATGCGGGGTCAATTTTACCACCCAGCATTTCCTCAAGGCGCGCACGCTGGCGCTCATAGGCATTTTGAAAGTCATTCTCGGTAATGGCAGTGCCATTGACTTTGGCCACAAACGTTTTGGCATCGCCCGAAAAATATTCACCGATACCCCATAACGCAAAGGGAATGATAAGTAATAAAACAACGGCCCATGCAAACCAGCCTTGCGCACGATCTCGAATGACTTGAAACATAGTGGCTGAAGTTCTTTTAAGAGTGGGATGGGTGAAACGCACATTGACCATAGAGCCAATAAACTGTTACTGCAAGCACTCATGACTCCTATCCGGGGACAGGTTTTTAACATCTTGCCTGCATATATCTCGAACCCACTACTGATAGCACCTGGGTTCACTCTAAACCTGGAGCGCCAGCCGTGCTCCCTCGCAAAGGATGGAACCCGAAGCACTCTTTACTAAAAACTAATGGCGGAGTGGACGGGACTCGAACCCGCGACCCCCTGCGTGACAGGCAGGTATTCTAACCAACTGAACTACCACTCCCCGGTCTTTTCTGGTGGGTGCTGAGGGGATCGAACCCCCGACATTCGCCTTGTAAGGGCGACGCTCTACCAGCTGAGCTAAGCACCCTGGAAAGTCGGTTATTTTACGGCATCTTTAAGAGTTTTACCAGCCTTAAATGCCGGAACCTTCGAAGCTTTGATTTTAAGCTCTTCGCCGGTCTGTGGATTGCGACCCGCACGGGCAGCGCGCTCGCGCACCGTAAAGGTACCAAAACCCACCAAGCTCACACTATCCCCTTTCTTCAAAGCCTTACTGATGGCACTGATCGTAGCATCCAATGCTTTTCCAGCAGCCACTTTGGACAGATCTGCGGAATCGGCAATCGCGTCGACCAATTCTGATTTATTCATCTCGT
>JANOTE010000597.1:0-2361 GCA_031416195.1 Rhodoferax sp. | reverse complement strand
TTGGCGTGAGCTGGTCGATTGAAAAATAATCTGTGCTTTGCCACGATGTGCCGCATCCAACGATTGAATGCCCAACTCTTGCAAAACGACCAACTTTTGGGCCAACGTCAACGAGCGTTGCGCCAGCAGATCGCTGTGGATATCTCGGTACAGGTCGGTTCCGGTGAGCACGACTCCCAAGCCCGCAACATTGGCCGTACAGCCTTTGGAATCCGCCCAAAGCCCAATGGAATCGGCAGAGCGCCTTGCGTGCAGTGCCAGCATCACGTCAACAGGGTTGCCATTCCATTTCTGCGTGATTTCAACCTCAAATTCCTGTCTTAACATCCGCGACCAGCGCCAGGCTGTCTGCCAGTTGCCATTGTTGGCATTGGCAAGGGCGGGGCTGACGATAACAACACGGGGCTTTCGCATGAGCGGCACAAAGGGTTAGACAGTGGCGAGTAAGGAATTGTGTAGCGCGAAGACCAACGGGTTGTCGTTTGAAAATCAATGGCCTTACAACGGTTTTCCACGAAGCTCGTTGTCAGCAAAAAAGTGTGGATTCAAGTCTAATCCAAGTCCCTCAACGCTTTTCACTGGAGTTTCACATGGTCAGTTTTTCCCCTTCCCGCACTTTTCGCGCTTTGATGACTTGCGCCGTTGTCGTGTTTGGCTCTTTAAGTCATGCACAACAGGTTTTTCGTGTCACCACCATTCCGGAAGAAGCCGCAACCGAGCAGATACGAAAGTTCACGCCACTCGCAAGCTATCTGGAGAAGACGTTGGGAGTCAAGGTGGAGTTCACGCCGGTTAGTGACTACCCCGCCGCCGTAGAAGCGTTGGTGAACAAGAAGGTTGATTTGGTGTGGTTTGGAGGTTTTACGCATGTGCAGGCCAACCTGCGTTCAGGCGGCAAGATTGTGCCCCTGGCCCAGCGCGAAGAAGATACACGCTTCCAGTCCGTGTTCATTGCCAAGACGGACTCTGGCATCAAAAGCCTGGCTGACATGAAGGGCAAACAAGTGTCTTTCGGCTCACAAAGCAGCACCTCGGGGCATCTCATGCCGCGCAGTTTCCTGTTGCAGGCCTCGATTGACCCTGAAAAAGATTTCCGCCGCATTGCCTACAGCGGTGCGCATGATGCCACCATCGCCTCAGTCGTCAGCGGCAAAGTAGACGCTGCTGCGCTGGACATCACGGTGTGGAAGAAATTTGTGAGTGAGAACAAGGTCGATACCAAAGCGGTTGACGTGTTTTACACTACGCCTCCTTATTTCAATTACAACTGGTCAGTTCATGCAGACATGCCCGCTGCAATGCAGGAAAAGGTCAAGGCTGCCTTCCTGGCGTTGAACCCTGCCAACCCCGAGCATGCTGAAATTCTGCGTCTCAATCGCGCGACCCGCTATGTGCCCACCACCCCCGAAAATTACAAAGGCCTGGAATCTGCAGCACGCAGTGCTGGGCTGCTTTGATAACCCAGGATTGATGGTTTGAACATTGATCTGCAAAATGCAAGCGCGCGCCACCCAGCGGCGCGCGCAGGAGCCGCATCGGCGCTGAAGGCGCTGACACTGCAAGTTCGCGCTGGCGAGCAAGTGGCGGTGATCGGCCCGTCCGGCGCAGGCAAGACGACGCTGTTGCAGTTGCTGGCCTGTGCTTTGCCGCCCACGCAAGGGACGTTGAAGCTGGGAGACATATTGCCTTGGAAGTTGTCACGCAAGCTGCTGCAACGCCTGCGTGGAAGATTGTTTTTGGCACCTCAAGTGCCACCGTTGCCACCGCGCCAGCGCGTGGTCACGGCGGTGCTTGCAGCTCGCCTGCCCGCGATGAGTCTGCTGGCCAGTGTGCGCTCGTTGTTCTACCCCAGCGATATTCCGGCAGCCTACAACGCATTGGAGCGTTTTGATTTGTCAACCAAGCTGTTTGAGCGGGTTGACCGCCTCTCGGGCGGTGAGCGCCAGCGAGTCGGCTTGGCCCGCGCTTTGGTGGCTCCTGCAACGCTTTGGTTGATTGATGAGCCCCTGTCTGCACTGGATCCCACGCGAGCCAATCAAGCCATGGTGACTTTGGTCGCGGGTGCGCGCGAGCGCGGCGTGACATTGGTCGCGACGCTGCACCAAGTGGACATGGCACTGGCGCATTTTTCGCGGATTGTCGGTTTGCGCGATGGCGAACTGGTATTTGATCTGCCCGCCGAGCAGGTGACCCCCGACCGTTTGGCCCGGCTCTATGCCAGCTACGAGCGAGAGTTATACGGCGAAGCGGCTGTTGCTCCCTTCGAGATAGCCCCCGCGCCACCTCAGCCCGCAGTCATGCATTGCCGTTGACCCGTTAGTGATTCAGAAATGACCGCCGTTGCGATCCCCAGTCAGTCTG
>JANOTE010000596.1:0-3120 GCA_031416195.1 Rhodoferax sp. | reverse complement strand
AACTCGTGGTGCATCTTCACGTCCACTGGCTTGGGGTACGCCGCTGTGTGGCAGAAGGATTGCATCACCAAGTCAGCGCTGAAGCCCAGGCAAGCCAGGTCTTTGAGCTCGTCGCGCGTCATGGGCCCTGTGGTGTCCTGGCTGCCCACCGATGTCATTTTCGGCTCGCAATAGGTGCCTGGGCGAATGCCGGGCTGCTCGCCGTTGACCAGCGGCAAGCCACATGCGCGACCGACCATCTTTTGCGCGAGCGTATAACCACGACCACTGTCCACGGGGTTGGTCGGCAAACGGAACAAGGTTGATGTGGGCAAACTCAGTGCCCAGCGCGCCTTGCCGGTCAAGCCGCGACCAATAATCAAGGGAATGCGGCCACCAGCGCGCACTTCGTCAAACAGCACCTCGCTTTTGACTTTGAACTCGGCGATTACATTGCCGTCTTTCAACGCTTGTCCATCATAGGGGCGCAGCTCAATCACGTCGCCCATGTTTATTTGGCTCACGTCGAGCTCTATCGGCAACGCGCCCGAGTCTTCCATCGTGTTGTAGAAAATCGGGGCAATTTTGGTGCCGAGGCAGACGCCACCAAAACGCTTGTTGGGCACGAACGGGATATCCTCACCCGTGAACCACAGCACCGAGTTGGTGGCCGATTTCCGGCTGGAGCCTGTGCCGACGACATCGCCAACATAAGCGACCAGATTGCCTTTGGATTTGAGATCGTTGATGAATTTGACCGGGCCGCGCTTGCCTTCCTCCTCCGGGATTACGCCAGCGCGCGGGTTCTTGTGCATCGCTAGCGCGTGCAATGGAATGTCGGGGCGGCTGAAGGCATCGGGCGCGGGGGAGAGATCGTCGGTATTGATCTCGCCTACCACTTTGAACACAGTAAGACGGATGGACTGCGGCACTTCGGGGCGAGACGTAAACCATTCGGCATCCGCCCAGCTTTGCATCACTTCCTTGGCAAAGTGGTTGCCCTTGTCAGCCTTTTCCTTCACGTCATGAAACTGGTCAAACATCAGCAGCGTTTTCTTCAGACCGTTGGCCGCCACTTGGGCGACCGACGTGCTGTCGTCACTGAGCAAATCAACCAAAGGGCTGATGTTGTAGCCGCCGAGCATGGTGCCCAGCAATTCAGCCGCCTTTTCGCGCGAGATCAAGGCGCATTGCTCGGTACCGTGCGCCACGGCCGCCAGGTAGGACGCTTTGACCTTCGCAGCATCGTCTACGCCCGCAGGCACGCGGTGGGTGATCAGGTCGACCAAAGTCGCCTCTTCGCCCTTCGGTGGAGTTTTCAACAGCTCGATCAATTCGCCGGTTTGTTGGGCCGAAAGCGGCAGCGGTGGAATTCCGACGGCGGCGCGTTCGTTCACATGGACGCGGTAGGTTTGCAGAAACTGGTTTGTCAAGATTTCACTCCATTTCAGTATTGAACAATGCTCTAGGTCTCGTAATCAATTCGAAACAAGCTATTTATTTGGCAGCAGGCGGATCCAGCACGCTGGCAGCCGGGTCCTTTTGCAGTGCCGCATCAACGGCGGACTGCGCCGGGCTCATGCAGCCATCTGCCAAGCGCTGGCCCAGCTTCTGGTTCATCAGCATCGACTTGTTGGCCAATTGCAACCAGACAACGCCCGCCTTTTGATCCTCAAGCCGAATCGTACCGGTGGTGGTTTCAACCGGGAACATGCGGTACTTGGTGTTTTTTAGCTGCACGGCAAAGTAGCCCGGAGTCTTGGCATCGGGTGTGAGCGTGACTGCGGCACCGTCGTCACACGGCAGGTTGCCTTGATAAACCCGTTCGGCAACTACCATCTCGCCAGGGGTCAACGCGGCATCCGCCGCCTGTATGCCAGTGGCCATCTGAGTTGCTTTACTTTTGGCATCCACCCGGCTTGCCGAGGGTTTGACGGTGCCCTTCGACGGAGCTTTCTTCACGGGTGGGTTGGTCGCTGTCTGGGCGATTGCAGCAAACGGCAAACCAAACGCCAATGTTGTACCGAAGGCAATCAACGATTTGATAATTACGGTCATGAAGATTTCCTTTGAATAAGAACCCAACCAAAAGCAGCCAGGGGCACCTGGCGGCATTCCCCGCCAATGGGCATGACCGGACAGCCGGCCCGCATTCAACACAAATGGGTCACCCCGGCGCGGGCTGCCCTGGGGTACGGCTACCGCACACGCTACAACAGATGCGCGACACCCGCCTGCTCGTCCTGCAACTCTTTGAGCGTCTTGTTGATGCAACCTTGGCTGAACTCATCAATCGCCAAGCCCTCAACCAATTTGTACTCGCCGCCTGCGCAAGTCACGGCAAAGCCAAACATCGTGTCTTTCGGGATGCCGTATTGGCCGTCTGAGGGGATGCCCATCGTGACCCATTTGCCGTTGGTGCCCAGCGCCCAGTCGCGCATGTGGTCGATGGCAGCGTTGGCGGCAGAGGCCGCAGAACTGAGGCCGCGTGCCTCAATGATGGCGGCACCGCGTTTGCCCACGGTGGGCAGGAAGGTGTTGGCATTCCATTCCTGGTCGTTGATCATGGCCCTGACGCTTTCACCATGAATGGTGGCAAAGCGATAGTCGGCGTACATCGTGGGCGAGTGATTGCCCCACACGGCCAGCTTTTCGATATCAACCACAGCCTTGCCGGTTTTGGCGGCGATCTGGCTAAGCGCCCGGTTGTGATCCAGGCGCAGCATGGCGGTGAAGTTTTTGCGTGGCAGATCAGGCGCGCTCTTCATGGCGATCCAGGCGTTGGTGTTGGCCGGGTTGCCAACCACCAGTACCCGCACATTGCGGCTGGCCACTGCGTTCAGGGCCTTGCCCTGCGCGGTAAAAATCTGCGCATTGGCGGCGAGCAAATCAGCGCGCTCCATGCCCGGGCCACGGGGACGCGAACCGATGAGCAGGGCGTAATCCACATCTTTGAACGCCGTCATGGGGTCGCCATGGGCTTCCATGCCGACCAGGAGAGGGAAGGCGCAATCTTGCAACTCCATCATCACGCCTTTGAGCGCTTTTTGCGGGCCTTCCACCGGCACCTCCAACAGGCTCAAGATGACCGGCTGGTCTTTGCCCAGCATCTCGCCAGAGGCGATGCGAAACAGCAGGGCG
>JANOTE010000595.1:0-3809 GCA_031416195.1 Rhodoferax sp. | reverse complement strand
CCCGACATCCACAACATCGGCCTGATGGAAGACCGCGCCACCCTGCGCATCAGCAGCCAGCACATCGCCAACTGGCTGCTGCACGGAATCGTCTCCCACGCAGTGGTCAAAGAAACCTTCGAGCGCATGGCCACTGTGGTGGACAAGCAAAACGCCGGCGACCCGCTGTACCAAAATATGGCGGGCAACTTTGAGACCTCAATGGCTTACAAGGCGGCAACTGACTTGGTGTTCAAGGGGCTGGCGCAGCCCAGTGGATATACCGAGCCACTGCTGCACGGGTGGCGGTTGAAAGTCAAGAGGGGGGTTGAAAACTCTCAAACACCTGGTTCAAACGGTCGATATAGCTGCGCCGCAAGCCAGGTTCAATAAAACTCGCGTCAAAGCTGTTGCGCGCGAGGGTGTAGGCATGCTGCGCAGTAAGGCCCAATGCTGCAAAGGTCTGGGTGAAATTTTCATTGATGTAGCCGCCGAAATATGCAGGGTCATCCGAGTTAACCGTCGCCACAATGCCTGCATCGAGCATGCGCCCCAAGTTGTGGTCAGACAGGTTTTTAAACACGCAAAGTTTCAGGTTGGAAAGTGGGCACACGGTGAGCGGAATTTTGTCTTGGGCCAGCCGCTGCATCAGCGCAGCATCGTCAAAGGCTTGCACGCCGTGGTCGATACGCTCCACTTTTAGTGCATCCAAAGCGCTCCAGATGTAAGCGGGTGGGCCTTCCTCGCCAGCGTGGGCGACCAAGCGAAAGCCCAGCTCGCGCGCACGTGCAAACACTTTGGTGAATTTTTCGGGCGGATTGCCCAACTCGCCCGAGGCCAGTCCCACGCCCACAATCTTGTCTCGAAAGGGCATCGCCTGCTCCAGCGATTCAAACGCCTCCTGCTCGCTCAGGTGCCGCAGGAAACACAGGATGAGCGAGGCTGTCATGCCCCACTGCGCCTGGGCATCCACACACGCACGGTGCAGGCCGTTGATAACCACATCGGCGCTCAAACCATGGTCCGTATGCGTTTGCGTGTCGAAAAAAATCTCGGCGTGGATGACGTTGTCTGCCGCTGCGCGTTGCAGGTAAGCCCGCGTCATGTCGTAAAAATCCTGCTCGGTCTTCAACACCATCGTGCCAGCGTGGTAGATGTCCAAAAAGCTTTGCAGGTTGGTGAACTGGTAGGCATTGCGCAACGCGGCCACATCCGGGTAGGCCAACGCCACACCATTGCGCTGCGCCAGCGCAAAGATCAGCTCGGGCTCCAGCGAGCCTTCAATATGCATGTGCAGCTCGGCCTTGGGCATCGCACGTAAGAGCGCGGACAGGCGCTCAGGGGCGCCTTCTTTAACTTTCAATTTTGCAGAACTCATCAGCACACTCCAAAAGTGATTCCCAGTTTTTTCAAATGACGGCGATAGGCGGATGAAGCCTTGTCAGCGGCGGTGTGCAGCTCAGCGGCCAAATCCAGCGGCAGTCGCTTCGGTGTTTGTGATTCCAGCACCGGCTTGTCTTGCATGAAGATGGTGTGCTGGAACTCGCGCAGCTTGTCGGCGGGCGACTCAAAATCAGCTACAGCCAGGCGAAACCAAACCCGGCTGGAATCCGGCGTCAGCGGACAAATAAACAGCGCGATGGAATCCTGCAAATTTCGCGGTGATCCGTTCACCGCATCAGGCACTTTCGTCAAGACAGCCGCGTAAGGTGCAGTCACTTCATAGGTGTATTCAATCAACGCAGGCGCTTGGGCGACCAAGGTTGACTGCGGCTGCCAAGCTTTGCATTGGGTCGCACGCAACCCCTCGGATGTCGCTTCAACACAGTAATCTCCAATGGCAGTCAACTCCCGCGCACCCAGCCAGCCTTCGTGTACAAAGCCAAAGTGCGCCATGTCCAAAAAATTCTCAACGATGCGTGGCGCACTGGTCGCCACGTCGTAAGGGCCGCAGTTGAGTTTGCGAAGTTGGGTGTCTTGCTCCGCCGAAAATGCGGGTAGGGCGATATTCACTTCGCCCGCAGCCAGCTTCACCCACACCAATCCATAAGCTTCACAAGCCCTGTGCGTGCGCGCGCAATGCGTGGGCGGTGGCGTGAATGCGGGCAATGCAGGCACGTGTACGCAGCGCCCTGAAGCCTCAAACTGCCAGCCGTGATACGGACACTCCAAAACGCCGCCCTGCACACGGCCCAGCGACAGCTTCGCACCCCGGTGCGGACATTGATCCGCCCAGGCTTGCACCTGCCCCGAAGCGTCGCGCCAAAGGACTATCGGCTGGCTGAGCAGCATCACTGCCAGCGGCTGGTGTGCCACGTCATTTACTAACGCTACGGGGTGCCAGTGGGTTTCTTCGATCATTGAGTCAGCCGTAAAAACAAAAAGCTGCCCGAGAGCAGCCTTTTGAGATTTGCAAGCAGGTTTTCTGAAGCTTACTTCTTCGGGCCCGGCACTTTGCCTTCAACACCCTTGACGTAGGTGTTCATGCCGCTTAGGTACTTGTCGTCACCCACCGCGTCTTTGGCAACCATCGGCTTGCCGGTGTTGTCCATGATCGGGCCTTTCCAGATGTTGTAAGAACCATCAGCCAGGCCTTTTTTCACTTCGGCGACTTTGGCTGCAGTCTCGGCAGGCACGTCGGCTGCGATGGAGACGATGTCAATTGCGCCTTCTTTCACGCCCCACCAAATACCTCCGCCGCCCTTCCACGTGCCATCCAAGGCCTCTTTGGTAGCCTTGATGTAGTACGGCCCCCAGTTGATGACGGCAGAGGCCAAATGCGCTTTTGGGCCATAGGCGGTCATGTCGGAATCCCAACCAAATGCGCGCTTGCCTTTAGCTTCGGCGGTTTTCAGCACGGCGGGGGAGTCGGTGTTTTGGAACAAAACGTCAGCACCACCGTTGATCAGCGCGGTAGCGGCCTCGGTTTCTTTGGGTGGATCGAACCACCCGTTCACCCACACCACTTTGGTTTTGATGGTTGGGTTGGTGGATTGAGCGCCCAAGGTGAACGCGTTGATGTTGCGGATCACCTCGGGAATTGGGATTGATGCCACGATACCCAAGGTATTGCTCTTGGTCATCTTGCCCGCGATGATGCCCGCCATGTAGGCACCTTCATAGGTGCGGCTGTCATAGGTGCGCATGTTGTCGGCCTGCTTGAAGCCGGTGGCATGTTCAAACTTCACGTCTTTGAAGTCAGGGGCCACTTTCAGCATCGGCTCCATGTAGCCAAAGGTGGTGCCAAAAATCAATTTGTTGCCTTGGCTGGCCATGTCGCGCAGCACGCGCTCGGCATCGGCGGACTCTGGCACGTTTTCAACGAAGGACGTCTTGACTTTGTCGCCGAATTCTTTCTCGATGGCTTTGCGTGCGTTGTCGTGCGCGAATGTCCAACCACCGTCGCCCACCGGGCCAACGTAGGCGAATGCGATTTTGAGCGGCTCGGGTTTGGGGGGTGGCGCAGGTGCGGCGGGTGCGGCGGCTACGGGTGCTGGGGCCGGTTTTGGCTCTTCTTTTTTCCCGCAAGCGACCAATGCGGCGCTGGCCACAACGCTGAGCGCTGCCAATTTAACGAGTGAACGTTTCTGCAAGTCTGTCATCTGGTTTCCTTGTATTGAATACGGGTTAAAAAATAGAAAAGAGCACAACCCTTAATTATGAACGGGCGACTAACTGCCTGGGTAGAAGGGTTTACCAATACTTGCAGGCATGTTGATTTTGATCCACTGCGGGTTTCGCGAAATCAGCGCCAGCACCACAATGGTGGCTAGGTAAGGCAGCATCGTCAAAAACTGGCTCGGAATGTCAACGCCCGTGCCCTGCAGGTG
>JANOTE010000594.1:0-1763 GCA_031416195.1 Rhodoferax sp. | reverse complement strand
CATACGCAGGAGCCATCATGCGGCAAGGCCCGCACCACGGTGCCCAGAAGTCCACCACCACAGGAATCTGGTTGCGGTTGATGTGTTTGTCAAATGACACGTTGTCCAGCTCCACCGTGTGGGCATTAAACAGAGCAAGTTTGCATTGGCCGCAGGTGGGCGCGCGGGCCAGTTGATCGGAGGCTACACGATTCGTGGTGTGGCAATGAGGGCAAACAATGTGGAGTGATGGGTTCATTGGCGATCTTGAGAAAGCGGGTGGTGAGCAAGCTCGCAGTTTTGCAAGTATCCCCTGTCATTGATGCCCAGCATCGCCAAGGCCAAGGCATCTCTGTATTGTTTGATTTAAATCAAGCATCGGATCGCGTTTGCTGTGTTCAATGGAGGTTATCGACACCTCCAGTGATTGCCGCGTTGGGCAACGATGCCGCTTGTCAAATGAAACCTCAACATGAAAAACACTCGACATGGTTTTTGCACTGCTCGCGCCTTAACAAGGGGCTTTTGGACGGTGGCACTGGCAGTGCTGCCGCTGCTCTCGCCCGCGCAGATGCAGGCGCCCGATGCAAAGCCAGTGACGACAGACACCGCAGGCGGCACCGGCACGCCGCCCGCTGGCCGCAATAGCTACATCGCTGGTGGCAATGTGCGCCCTGCGATGCCAGTCAACGGCGATTTGTATGCTGCGGGCGGTCGCGTCACGCTAGAGCACCCGGTGCAGGGCGACGCAACTTTGGCGGGTGGCGCGGTGACCGTGCGGGCACCCATCGGAGAAGATTTGCGCGCGGTCGGCGGCGACATCAACCTCGAAAGCACGGTCGGCGGCGAGCTTTACGCGTCTGGCGGCAACATCACGTTGAGCAATACCGCTGTGGTGGCAGACGCTGTCACGCTGTATGCCGGCAACGTCAGCATCGAGGGCAAAGTAAATGGCCCGCTCAAGGTCTATGCCCAAAAAATTGTTCTGAACGGCGAAGTCGCCCGTGATGTTGAACTCAACGCCGAGCAAATCGAACTCGGTCCCCGCGCGAAGCTGGGCGCGGCATTGCGCTATTCAAGCAACGCACAGTTCAAAACGGCAGAGGGTGTGGCGATTGGCGGCACCGTCACGCGAGACGGCGCGATGAATGGCCGCCCCGACAGCCACCACGACCGCGAATGGCACGGTCAAATGATGGGCAGTGGTTCTGGCTGGGCTGGAGCCATCGCCAGCACCGCAGCCAGCTTTGTTGCGCTGCTGGCGGCGGCGGCGCTATTTTTGATTGTTTTCACCGGGTTCTCGCGCCGCGCATCAGGCAGGATGCTGGCAGCGCCTTGGCCTGCGCTTGGCGCAGGCGTGGTGGTTTTACTAGGCACCCCGATGTTGGCGATGCTGCTGCTCATCACCTTGATCGGCATTCCATTGGGCATCGTGCTGATGATGCTGTTCCCCCTGATGCTGCTGATGGGCTGGATCGTGGGAGTTTTCAGCATTGCGCAGCGGGTGCAGCGCGCCATTCAAAAAGACGCTCCCAGCGAATCGAGTGCCGCCATGATCGGCTTCTTTGCGCTGACATTGCTGCTGGTACTTTTGCTGGGCAGCTTGCCGATCATTGGGTTTTTGATCTTGGTCGCGATCTTGCTGCTGGGCACAGGTGCCTGTGCGCTTGAGCTTTATCGCCAGGTTCGATCAGGACGCAGCCAGCCCGAGCCAGGCGCATCGGGTTCGGGCTCGTTGCCCCGCATCACTGTGGTGGGTACCCCATGACTTGGCTGAAGTGGTC
>JANOTE010000593.1:0-3597 GCA_031416195.1 Rhodoferax sp. | reverse complement strand
GGCATGCGACCAGCTGCGAATAAGCGGTTCCTTGCTTTCTACTTCCGGTAGCGATGGCGGCAACTTTTTCACAATGGTAACCAATCCGTAACCGTCAGAAGCAAATTTAGCACAGCCTTAGATTATACGTAGAAACCCCTGCCAGTCGATAACCCGACGGGTAATATCGAAAATTTATGGGTGCCCGTCAGTTTGAACAGACACTGTTTCCCGACCAATCCCCCTGGGGGGGGGGGGGTGGTGAGACCGACTTCTTTTTGCTGAAGATTGGCGAAACGCGGAAAGTTCGTGCTCGGTGAATTGCTATAGTATAAGTAGCTTTATATGTATATTTTACGGGGACTAAAAGGTTTTTAATCGTAGAAACAGCGAGAACGATGCGTTTCAACACGAAATATACCTAATATGGGTATATTGGTCAACACTGACCTTTAGCGCACGGTGGCCATCCGCAGCCGCCGCGCCGCCTCTTGTGCCCGTGCATCGTCAATTTCGCGCAGCACGCCACCCACATCAGCCGCTTTGTCGGCGGGTACAAAACGTCCGGTCAACGGCACATCAACGTCAAGCGCGCCGCGCTGGTACAGCGCCCAAATCTCGGGGCCGAAGTGCGTGCTGAGCAGCTCGGGCGCGAACTGGCCGAAGAAGTCGCGCAGGTTGCCTACATCGCGCAGCAACATGCGCTCGGCGTGGTTGTTGCCCGCCGCGTCAACGGCTTGGGGCAGGTCGATGATGACGGGGCCGTCGTGGCCATCGTGCGATCCCAGCAGGATGTTGAACTCCGACAAGTCGCCATGGACTACGCCCGCGCACAGCATGCGCACCACTTCCACCAGCAGCGTGGCGTGGTGCCTGAGTGCCTCCTCGGGTGTGAACTGCACGTCGTTCAGGCGCGGGGCAGCATCGCCTTGGGCATCGGTAACCAACTCCATCAGCAGCACGCCCTCAAAAAAGTTGTACGGCTTGGGCACGCGCACGCCCGCATCGGCCAGACGATACAGCGCATCAACCTCGGCGCTTTGCCACGCGGCCTCCTGCGCCTGGCGGCCAAACTTCGTTCCTTTGGCCATGGCGCGGGCCTGGCGGGTGTTTTTGACCTTGCGGTTCTCGGTGTAGTCCACCGCTTGGCGAAAGCTGCGGTTCGTGGCCTCTTTGTAGACCTTGGCGCAGCGAGTATCGGTGCCAACGCGCACCACGAAAACCTCGGCTTCCTTGCCGCTCATCAGTTGGCGAACGACGGTGTCGATCAGGCCTTCATCGATTAGTGCTTGCAGTCTTTTGGGGGCTTTCATGACGTGCATTTTGCGTCACGAGCCTAAAATCCAGATTGACGCAGGTTTTTGGGCGTATCTGAAAATAGCGGTACACAACATAACGCCTGCATGAAGAAAAACCTCCACTCAGCCCATGCGCCGTGCCCCTGCGAGAGCGATTTGTCCTACGCGCAGTGCTGTGGGCCGTTTCACGCTACCTTCCGCAACGGCTTGGCAGACGGGCCGCTTGCCCCGACACCAGAGGCGCTGATGCGCTCGCGTTACAGCGCCTACGCGCTGGGCCTGATCGACTACCTGCTGGCCACCTGGCATGCTTCCACTTCACCTGGCGAATTGGAGCTTTACCCCACAAAATGGCTGGGGCTTGAGATTCGCCACGCGGCCGCCATGCAAGATGCTGGCGTGGTGGAGTTCGTCGCGCGTTACCGCGTGGATGGCCGCGCGCACCGCCTGCACGAGACAAGCCGCTTCGTGCGCGAGGCCGGGGCTTGGTACTACATTGATGGGCAGATGCAGGCGCCTGAATCTGCATCCGACTCCAGCTGACGCTTGCGGCAGTTATCGTCGACGAGTCACGCCACGCGATTCCAGCATCAGCCTGGTTTTCTCAAGCTCTCTTTGCAGCACTTCAGCATCAGGCAGCACGGTTTTCTAGTTCGCTGCCATGATCTTGTTGGGCAGCCCGTCCAGCCCGTACCGCCCGTACCGCGCCAAGGCATGCCCTTTGTCTGGGCACAGAATCAAACCTACGGGTGGGTTTTCATCGGGTAGCGTCCAGTGTTCTTTGGCGAATTTGCAGTACGTGTGCATTTGGCCCACATCGGCATGGTTAAGGCTGCCGAGTTTCAGGTCGACGATGACCAGGCAGCGCAGACGACGGTGAAAGAAGAGCAGGTCAACCCGATACCATGTCTGGTGGATTCGCAGGCGACGTTGTCGGCCTACAAACGTGAAGTCGCTGCCGAGCTCCAGCAAGAAGTCTTCGAGGCGGTGTATTAAGGCTTCTTCAAGTTGACTTTCAGAATACTCGTCTTTGAGGTTTAAAAACTTTAGTACGTAGGGGTCTTTGACTGACAACAAGTGCACGTAGGCAGACCATGGCAGGGCGAAGGCATTCGCCATTTCAGACCACCCCAAAGACGCAGACGCAGTCTGCGATTTCTTCGTCACGGTTGTGGTTAGCTGCTTTGGAGATTCCACGGACACAGTCTGCGGAATTGCCCACGTCAGGTAAAACTGGCGCATCTGTTCCAGGTTGCGGGCAGAAAATCCGCGTGCGAACTGCTCCATCAAATCCAGCGATAACCGCGCTATCAATTGCTCGCCGTACCCTGCACGGCGTTTGCCTTTCTGCTCGGCTTGCACAATTCGCCGACCAATCTCACAATGGCTGGCCGTTATCAACGAATTGACGTTGCGAGCGGCGGTTTGTCGTGCGGCATTGAGCAGTTCAACAATGCCCGTGCGAACATCAACATAGCCTGCGGGCACAGCGAGCGCTTTTTGCGTGGCGGCTTTGCTCACGACTTGGTTTTTCCTGTTTGGCATCTCTTGATATTGGTGACATCCATTTTTATGAGCAAGCTCAACTCATAGTTGATGCCGCAGCATTTGCCAAAGCGCGAAGTCAAAGAAAAGCATCGCATTTTTCCCTTGGTAAAATGCGCGTTGCCGCTGTGGCAGCGAGGACTAAAAAGATGTTGGAACGTTGGATTCGATTTGCCCATGCGGGCCAGGTAAGCTTTGGAAAATTGGGTGGCAACGACCAAATCATCACCGTCTACCAGGGCGACATGTTCAGTGGAGCCAAGCCCACCGGGCAGTCGCTCAAACTGGTCGATGTCAAGCTCCTGGCACCCACGCAGCCGACCAAAATCATTGCCCTGTGGAACAACTTCAAGGCACTGGGCGACAAGCTGCAATTGGCCACGCCGCCGGAACCGCTGTATTTTCTGAAATCGCCCAACTCGTGGGCTAACCCTGGCGACGTGATCAGGCAACCCGCCCAGGCGGGCAAGGTTGTGTTTGAGGGCGAGCTGGCATTGTCATTGGCAAGATTGCCTCGTGCGTCACTGAGGCTGATGCGCCAAGCCACGTGTTTGGCTACACCTGCGCCAATGACGTGACGCACGCGGATATTTTGAACCGTGACACCAGCTTTGCGCAGTGGGTGCGCGCCAAGGGTTTTGACACGTTTTGCCCGTTTGGCCCGGTGGTCGCCACGGGGCTTGACCCGCAGACCCTCGTCGTCAAAACCACGCTCAACGGCCAAGAGCGCCAGAACTACCCGGTGAGCGACATGCGCTTCAGCGTGGCGCAACTG
>JANOTE010000592.1:0-4116 GCA_031416195.1 Rhodoferax sp. | reverse complement strand
GGCCAGGAGGGCTGCTTCGATTTGGACATCCATCAAACAGTGATCAGACGTTGACGTTGCGCATCCAGTCCGCTGTTTGAAAAAAAGACTCATTGAGCCGCTTGCGCAGCGCGTCGTCAACGCTCAAATCGCCCATCGCCTGATCCATGCAGGCCAGCCACTGGTCGCGCTCCAGGATGCCGATTTTGGCGTGCAGGTGGCGCGCGCGCAGCATGGGGTGGCCAAAGCGATCGGTGTAATGCTGCGGGCCTCCCATCCAGCCGGTTAAAAACCAGAAGAGCTTGTCGCGCGAGCCCTGCAAGTCGCTGCCGTGCACGGCGCGAAGCTGGGTGTAGCCACGCTCCAAATCCATCAAATCGTAAAACCGGTCGACTAGCGCCTTGATGCGCGCCTCGCCACCGATCCATTCAAATAGCGTGTCGAACTTTGGTTTTTCTTGAATTTGCATGGGCCTGATTTTATTGCGGCGCGCGGCGCAAAGTCTCCACCACCGGGCGGCGCAGCACCTCGCGCAGGCCCCACCAGCCTGCCGCCAGGGCCAGCACGGCACCCGCCAGTGCGCCCACGAGGGGCACCCAAGGCGACACTGCCCACTCAAACTCAAACACATACCTGGCCAGACCCCAGCCGACGATGGCCGCGACGATGGAGGCCAAAAAACCTGCCAACAGGCCGACACCAGCCAGCTCAGCACGCTGCACCTGGCGCAATAGCGACCCCCGCGCACCCACCGCGCGCATGATGGCGAACTCACGCGCGCGCTCCTCGCGCGTGGCCGTGACGGCTGCAAACAGCACCACCAAGCCCGCGGCCAGCGTGAAGCCAAACAGAAATTCCACCGCGCCAATAACCTGATCCAGCACGCGCTGGATTTGCGTCAGGGTGATGGTCATATCGACATTGGTGATGTTGGGAAACTGGCGCACCAGCGCGTTGTCAAAACCTGATGTTGCGGGTGCCTTGAATGCGCTCATGAAGGTGGTGGGCACATCGGGCAGCGCCTTCACCGGGTAGATGACAAAGAAATTCGCCCGCATTGAGCCCCAATCGACCTTGCGCAAGGAAGTGATTTTGGCATCCACCAAAATGCCGCCCATGTCAAACCGCAGGCTGTCGCCCAGCTTCACGCCCAGTGTGGTGGCGATGCCTTCTTCGACGCTGATGGCACCGGCCTCGTTGTCCACCCACTGGCCGCCCACCAGCTCGTTGTGCGCTGGCCGGGTAACGCTGGTGGAGAGGTTGAACTCGCGGTCCACCAGGCGTTTGGCACGTTCGTCCACAAAGTTGTCAGGGCTGACCGCCTTGTCGTTAATCGCCACCAGGCGACCGCGAATCATCGGAAACCAGTCGAACTTGGCCACGCCCGCATCGGTCAGCGATTTCTGAAACGCGTCGCCCTGATCGGGCATGACGTTGATGACAAAACGGTTCGGCGCATCCGGCGGAGTGGCTCTGCGCCAGCTATTGATCAAGTCCGTGCGCAGCAGCACCAACAGGATCAACGCCAGCATGCCGACGGCCAGCGCGCTGATCTGCACCACCGCGTAGGCAGGGCGAGCGGAAACTTGCCTCGTCGCCAGCATCAACCAGCGCGGCGCGGTTGATTCATTCACGCTCATGCGCAGGAGCTTCACCGCGACCCAGCCCAAGCCCGCAAAAACAACCACCGCACCGGCAAAGCCGCCGACCGCAATCAGCCCCAATTTCAGATCACTGCTGGCAGCCAACAGCAGCGCACAAAACCCGGCAACACCCACCGCCAGCACGCCCAACGATGCGGGCTTCAGATTTCCCACATCACGGCGAATCACCCGCAGCGGCGGCACCTGAGCGAGTTGCAAAACCGGTGGCAGGCCAAATGCGAACAGCAGCGTCAGGCCCATGCCCAGGCCAAACAGCACCGGCCAAATCGTCGCGGCGGGCAATGAAGCCTCAACCAAGCCCGCCAGCAGCAGCACAAATCCAAAATGCACGGCATAACCTGCCAGCACGCCCAAGCCGCTTGCGAACAGGCCGATCAACGCAAACTCCAATGCGTAGCTCAACGCGATGGTGCGCTGGCTCAAACCCAGCACGCGCAGCATGGCGCAATCATCCAGATGGCTGGCTGCAAAGCCGCGCGCGGCCAACGCCACAGCCACGGCACTCAACAGCGCGGCCAGCAGTGCGACCAGATTCAAAAATTTCTCGGCGCGATCCAGGGTGCGGCCCATCTCGGGGCGGCCCCCTTCCAGTGATTCCAGCCGCACGCCGCGCACATCCGGCTTCTTCACCTCTTCAAGCGCCCATTTGACAAACGGCTCAACCTGCCCGGGCTCACCCGCCACGGCCATGCGGTAAGTGAGGCGGCTGGCAGGCTGGATCAGCCCGGTGGCCGCAACATCAGCGCGGTTGATCATCACCCGCGGCGCGAAGCTCATGAAGCCCGCGCCCCGATCCGGCTCAATCACGATGACGGTGCTGATGCGAAGGGTTGCATCGCCCAACAGCAGCGTATCGCCCATTTTTAGGTTCAGCGTATCGAGCAGGGACGCGTCAATCCACGCCTCACCGGGCTTCGGGATCTCGCGGGTTTTGACTTCTTCGCCGCCCGGTTTGTCGCTGATGCGCAAATTGCCGCGCAGTGGATAGCCAGCATCCACCACCTTCAGCGCGACCAGCTTGGAAGCCCCGCCCTGCGCTTCGTTGGCGCGACCCATGGTCGGAAAACCCAGTGTCTGCGTGGTAGTGAGCCCCAGCGCTCGCGCCTTGGCCGCAAACGCAGCGGGCGTGGCGTTGTCACTGGAAACCACCGCATCGCCGCCCAGCAGTTGCAACGCATCACGTTGCAAACCGCCTTTGAGCCGATCCGCAAAGAACCCCACTGCTGTCAGAGCTGCGACTGCCAGCGTCACCGCCAAAATCAAAAGTTTGAGTTCACCCGAGCGGAAATCCCGCCACAAGGTACGCCAACCCAATTGCCAGAATGAAATACTCATAGCCGCTACCTTACCGCATTGCGCTTAAGCCCAAGGGCGGGATTGGTAATCTGTAGATTGGTGGGATGAATGATGAACAGAAGTTTGCTATATTATTTATAGCTTATTGTGCAATTTATACGGGGGATAGAGGCATAAAACGCTCGTAAATATGCGGTTTTTGCTATTTTTACGAAATAAATTAACTCGCAGGTTAATTTTTAGCATCTTCGCTGCATGGGTAAAGATTTGGGGTGTCACAGCCGAGGCGGTGCCGCAATTTTCTGAAGTAGCAGCCGATGCGCTGCGCTGTAAACCAGAAAACGCTTGTTGGTGGCGCGGCCAATCGCGCACAGCCCCAAGCGCGCGGCCACGGCCTGCCCCATCTGCGTGATGCCGCTGCGCGAGACCACGATAGGCACACCCATCTGCGCCGACTTGATGACCATCTCGCTGGTCAAACGGCCTGTGGTGTAGAAGATTTTGTCGGCGGTGGGCACCTCGTCTTGCATCGCCATCCATCCGGCTATCGTGTCGATCGCATTGTGGCGGCCCACGTCTTCGACAAATATCAGCAGCTCTTCACCTTTGAACAGCGCACAGGCATGCACCGAGCCTGCCGATTTGTAAGTGCTTTCTTTGAGACGAATCGCATTGACGATGTCATAAAGCTGAGTCTGCGTAAGGTTTGCCTCGGGCAGGTGGATGCTGTCGATCTCGCCCATCATGTCGCCAAACACGCTGCCTTGGCCGCAGCCGGTGGTGACGACGCGCTTGGCGGTTTTGGCTTCGATGTCGGCAATACCACCGCGCGTTTTGACGGCGGAGGCACCTACTTCCCAGTCAACCGTGATCGATTCAACGCCTTGCGCTGAAGTGATCAGCCGCTGGTTGAGCAGGTAGCCCAACACCAGCAGCTCAGGGTGCGCGCCCAGAGTCATCAAAGTGACCAATTCGCGCTTGTCAACGTATAAAGTGAGTGCCCGCTCGGCCGGGATGGAGACGGTGGTGGGTTCGCCAAACTCGTTGATGGCGACGATGTCGAAAGTCAGCGGCGCTTTGGCTTGAGTGAGTGAGGGCAATGTACAGGTTTTCACGCCGCCATCATAGGGCGGCGCAGAATGTGACGAAGCAGGTGTGCGGGACAAGCCTTGCGCTC
>JANOTE010000591.1:0-2061 GCA_031416195.1 Rhodoferax sp. | reverse complement strand
TCATCATTCAGCATTTTCTCAAAGGGCGTGACAAGCTCAAGGCCTTTGAGTTGCATCCCACCGACTCCAAAACCCTGAGCGCCAACATCGCCCAGCTTGAAGCAGGCCGGCAAGTGGCCGTGCTGCGCGAGGACGGCTTTGAAGGCCTCAAGAAATTCCTGCCGCCCCCGGTCAAACGGGCCTTGGTGCTGTGCGACCCCAGCTATGAGATCAAGAGCGACTACCCCCGCGTCACCGAGATGGTGGCCGATGCACTGAAGCGCTTTGCCACCGGCACCTACGCCGTGTGGTACCCGATCATCCCGCGCCCTGAAGCGCACGATGTGCCGCGCAAGCTCAAAACGCTGGCCAACAAGTCAGCGCGACCCTGGCTGCATGCGACGCTGACGGTCAAATCATCCAAGCTCACCTCGGACGATCAAGGCGAGGTGATTCGCCCTGGATTACCCGCCAGCGGCATTTTTGTAATCAACCCGCCGCACCCGCTCAAAGCGGCGCTGGCGACCGCGCTGCCCATGATGGTGGCGCGCCTGGCGCAGGATTCACATGCAGCGTTCACGCTGGAGTCGGGTGGTTGATCGGGGAAGATTGATATTATATTTATAGCGTACTACGCACAATATACGGGAGCTACAGCAGTATTTTATTCATAATTTGACGATTTTTGGATGAAAATTGACAAAAAATAACCTGGGAGTTAATTTTTATCCAAAATACTAACCTACAAGTTAATTTTTGTTGTTCTTGCCGCTTCACCATGAAAACCATCTACCTCGTTGCCGGTGCACGGCCCAACTTCATGAAAATCGCGCCGATTGTGCGGGCGTTACAGGCGCACGGCGGCTTAGACTTCAAGATCATCCACACCGGGCAGCATTACGACCGCGAGATGAATGACGTGTTTTTTGAAGAACTGGGCATTCCGCAGCCCGATGTTTTCATGGGTGCCGGCGGCGGCAGCCACGCGCAGCAAACCGCCAAAATCATGACCGGCTTTGAAGAGTTGTGCCAAGCCAGCCGACCCGATGCCGTGCTGGTGGTGGGCGATGTGAACTCCACACTCGCCTGCTCCATCGTCGCGAAAAAACTCATCATCCCGGTCGCCCACGTCGAAGCCGGTTTGCGCAGTGGCGACATGAGCATGCCCGAGGAGATCAACCGCCTGGTGACAGACAGCATCTCCGACTGGTTTTTTGTCACAGAACCCGCCGCACTGGCGCATTTGAAGCACGAAGGCAAGCCCGACTCCGCCGTGCATTACGTTGGTCATGTGATGGTGGACAACGTGCTGTACCAAGCGAGCAAGCTGGCCGACACCGACACCTCAGCCTTTGAAACCAGCGCCTTCAAAGCCGCCAATTCGGCACCCGGCCAACGCTACGGTGTCGTCACCCTGCACCGCCCGAGCAATGTGGACGACCCCAAAATGATGGCGCAAATCGGCGGCGCTTTAAAGGAAATCGCGCAGGATTTGCCGCTGATCTTCCCGGTACACCCGCGCACGCGCAGCAACCTGGAGAAGTTTGGCATCGATCTGGGGCCCCGCATCACACTGGTCGGCCCGCAGGCTTACATGGCGTTTTTGAACCTGTGGAAAGATGCCGCCGTGGTGCTGACCGACAGCGGCGGCCTGCAAGAAGAAACCACCGCACTGGGCGTGCCCTGCATCACCATCCGCGAGAACACCGAGCGGCCAGTGACGGTGGATGAAGGCTCCAACGTGCTGGCTGGCACCGACCCGGTGCGCATCGTTGCTGAGGTGCGCAGGGTGCTGCGCGGCGAAGGCAAACTGGGCCGCCGCCCCCATTTGTGGGACGGCGCGGCGGCTGAGCGGATTGTGGCGGTGCTGGCGAAAGAGCTGGCGTAAATTCACTCCTCTTAATTAACCGACCGAGCGGTCGGTTAATTGATATACTCCAATTTCGAACGCGAAATATCGGAGACGCCCATGTACACCCAAGCTCTCGACCTGCCTGACAACAACACTGCCAGCGCACCTCTGAAGTCTGTGCCAATTGGCGCTGACCCCGTCAACGCGAAGGCAGCAGCCCATTTTGAAAC
>JANOTE010000590.1:0-6750 GCA_031416195.1 Rhodoferax sp. | reverse complement strand
TGCGAGTCGTCGAAAAGTATCGGCTTCGCAATGTGATCCGCTTTAACACCGAGATCAGCCAAATGCGATGGATGCCAGAGCTTTTGCACTGGCAGATTGACGTGCAAGGCCAAGCGTCACTACAGGCAAGGCATGTGATTTTGGCGACCGGGCCGTTGAACAAACCGTTGATCCCAAATGTGCCGGGCGTTGAGACCTTCAAAGGAGTCGCATTCCACTCGAACCAATGGCGCGCTGATGTGTCCCTCGCGGGCAAGCGCGTGGCGGTGGTGGGCACCGGGGCTAGCGCCGTGCAAATCGTGCCTGAAATAGCATCGCAATGTGAATCTCTGACGGTGTTTCAGCGCACGCCCGCATGGGTGCTCCCGCGCAACGACACGCCGTATGGGCCGTTCAAACTTTGGCTGTATCGCCGAATCCCGGGCCTGCAGCGCCTGAATCGCTGGCGCGTCTACTGGTTCAATGAGTTTATTGGCATGGGATTTATGGGTTCACAGCGGATGCAAAACCTGCTGCGCGGCTATTCCAAGCTGCACATGCGCCAGCAGATCGCCGACAAAGCCCTGCGGGATGCGCTCACCCCCAGTTTTACGCCGGGCTGCAAACGTCTGCTGATCTCGAACACCTGGTTCCCGGCTTTGCAGCGAAGCAATGTGACGCTGGTGACGCAGCCGGTGAGGCAGATTGCACCACAAGGTGTTGTGAGCGCCCAAGGCACGTTGTACCCGTGCGACGTGATTATTTGGGGCACGGGCTTCAAGGCAACCGAATTCGTGACACCCATGAAAATATGGGGTGAAGCGGGCCAGCCCGAACTCAGCGATTTATGGCGCACTCAGCCCGCCGCCAGCCGTTTGGGCATCAGCGTTGCGGGCTTTCCCAACCTGTTCATGCTGGTGGGCCCCAGTACGGGCTTGGGCCACAACTCCATCATTTTCATGATTGAAGCACAGGTGGACTACATCATCAAGGCCCTGAAGTCGCTGGCTGACGCTGGCGGCACCGCGCTGAAGCTGCGCCCCGCCGCGCAGTCACAGGACTATGCGGCGATTCAGCAAAAAATGAAAGGCACCGTGTGGGCTACCGGCTGCCATAGCTGGTACCAGAGCGCTGATGGCCACATCGACACCTTGTGGCCTGGGTTTACCTGGCAATACTGGCTCGACACGCGGCGTTTTGATACCGCGCAGTACGAATTTATGGGCCAGGTGCCGGCCAAAACTTAAGCGCTGGACGCAGTGTTCAGTGCCTGCTGCATCGCAGCCAGTAGCGCCGCAGGCTCTTGCGCGCCAGACACCGCCACTTTTTGGTTGAAGATGAAAAACGGCACGCCACTGACACCCATTTGGCGCGCTTGTGCGTCTGCTTGAGCGACCGCATCGCACTCGGCCGGGTCACTTAAGAATTCGCGCACCGCGGGACCTTGCAGGCCTGCCGCCACAGCGATGTCAACCAGCACATCGACGCTGCCGATAAACTGACCATCGACAAAATACGCCTTCATGATGCGCTCTTTGACATCATTGCCCAGCGTGTTTGCTGAATCGTTTTGCGGGCTCTGCTGCGCATAGGCAATCAGCGCGTGTGCCAGGAGGGTGTTGGCTTGCTGCTTGATGCCCTCGAAGTTCAAATTCAAGCCCACCGCCTTGCCCGCTGCGCCCACCCGCGCGTAAATCTCGGCGGCACGCTCTGGCCCGCCAAACTTGTCTTCCAGATACTGCTTGCGCGGAACACCCGCTGAAGGCATGTCGGGGTTGAGCTGAAACGGGTGCCAGCGGATTGTCATGGGCGGTAGCCCGGCAGCTTCGGGGCTGGCAAGAGCCGCCTCCAACTTGCGTTTGCCGATGTAGCACCAAGGGCAAACCACGTCGGAGACGATATCGATAATGAGTGTTTTTGTGGGGGTCGTCATGGTGACTGGCAGTTTATCCTGTGGTGTAAAGTTCCGCCCGCACGGTAAATGTTCGCCGTGTCAATTCAATTTACACCCACACAATCAGGAGTCTTTTATGGCCTATCGTTTTTTGGCAGCCGCCATTGCTTTCCTCGTCGTCGCCTTGGCACCGCTGGCGCAAGCTCAAACCGCAGCCCCGGCGGCTGCGCCCGCACCAGCAGCAGCCCCAGCACCTGCCGCTGCGCCTTCGCCCGCCGCACCTGAAAAAGCTACAGGTGCCGACTCGTCCGAAGGCAAAATCGCCCACTACGGCAAAAAATTCAATGGCCGTAAAACTGCCAGCGGTGAACGCTTCAATTCAGGCGCGATGACGATGGCGCACAAAACGCTGCCGTTCGGCACCATGGTCAAAGTCACCAACATCAAGAACAACAAGAGCGTTGTTGTGCGCGTGAACGACCGCGGCCCCAGCACGCCAGACCGCATCGGAGACTTGACTTCAGGTGCTGCCAGCAAGCTCCGCATGATCCGTAGTGGCGTGATCGATGCCAAGCTCGAAGTTGTGGGTCAACCCAAGCCCCGCATGACGAAAAAAGCCAAGAAGGTCTGATTTACGGCCCGATTAGTTACTTCACCGAAGCCGCTCCTCCATACGCATAAGGCCCGCCGCGCTCAACCGCCTTGCAGTAGGCAGGGCGGGCCTGAAAGCGCTTGACCCAAGCCTCGATGTTTGGAAAACGCTCGCGGTTGCCGCGCGCACCAGCGATTTCACCGACAAAGCTCATTTGAATGTCGGCACCCGTGATCGCATTGCCTACCAGCCATTCCTTGCCTTGCAGCGACTGGTTCACAAACCCCAGGTGGTTGGAAATCTCACCTTCAATGCGCGGTGTCAGAGGCGCACCGGCTTCACCCAGACGTGACACGTACAGCTTCAACAGCAGCGGCAACATAGCGGAGCCTTCGGCGTAGTGCATCCACTGCTGATACACCTCAAAATCGTTGGTGTGCGTGGCGGGCTGCAAGCTGCCATTGCCGTGGTGGCGAATCAAATAATCGACGATTGCGCCGGATTCAAACACCGTTACACCGTCGTCTGTGATCACGGGCGACTTGCCCAGCGGATGCACCGCGATCAACTCGGGCGGTGCCAGCCGGGTCTGCGCATTGCGCTGGTAATGTTTGATCTCATAGGGCACGGCCAGCTCTTCAAGCAGCCAAAGCACGCGCTGCGAGCGGGAATCATTTAAGTGGTGGACGGTGATCATGGAGGGCTTTCTCAAAATATTGGAATCCCGCAGATTAACGCATTTCCCCGTCGCCTAGGTTTTTCTGATGCGCCTTAGCAGAACCCGAAACTCATTGCTGGCGTGCGCCCGCTGATCAACTCCGCCAGCGCCTTGCCAGAGCCCGCGCCATGCGTCCAGCCTAAAGTGCCGTGACCCGCATTGACCCAAAGTTTACGCACTTTGGTTTTGCCGATGAACGGGATGTTGGTCGGCGTGGCGGGGCGAAGTCCCGCCCAGAAGTTGGGCGTGCCGCCTTCTTCTTCGGTGCGGGTGTCGCATACGCCGGGCAAAATTTGCTCGATGCGGTTGGACAGCATGTGGCAACGCGCGCGAGCTAGGGGGGTGCTGAGTGAGAGGTTGTAGTCGCCCACCTCGATCGTGCCAGCTACACGCAGGTGCTCGCCCAGGCGGCTCATGGCGATTTTCATTTCATCGTCTATGGTAGAGACCATCGGGGCCAACTCAGGCCGCTTGAGTTTGAAGGTGGCGCTATAGCCCTTGCCGGGGTAGATTGGCAGGTCAACACCGACGGTGCGCAACAGCCGCGCAGTGTAGGAGCCGCAGGCAGCCACGAAATGATCGGCTTTGAGGTGGCGCAGCGTTGGCGCGTCACCTTGTGCATTGCCCTTGCGTGGGCGCACCGCGACTGACTCAATCGCGCCGCCCGCCTTGTCCATCGACACAATGTCGTGCCCATACAAAAATTCCGCCCCGCGCGCAATGCAGCGCTTGGCCAGTGCCTGCGTGAAAACACGGGCATCGCCACTCTCGTCACTGGCGGTGTAGGTGCCGCCCACGATATGGTCTGCAAACGAACTGAACGCGGGCTCGATTTTCAGCAGCTCATCACGGCTCACCAACTGGCGGGCGACGCCATATTTGCGCATCAGCGTGGCCGCTTCACCCGCCGTGTCGAAGGATTTCTGGTCGGTAAAAAAGTGGGCAATGCCGCGCTCAAGCCGGTGGTATTCAATATGGGTTGCGCGCACCACGTTTTTGAGCGCTTCGTGGCTGTAGGCACCCAGCGCGACGATTTGTTGTACGTTGCGCTCAAACGCCGCGTCATTGCATTGCGCCAGAAATTTGATGCCCCACAGCCATTGATTCCAACCATCACCCACGGGCAGGCGCGGGCGAAACAGCAGCGGCGCGTCGTCGCGAAACATCCATTTGAGTGCTTTGAGCGGCGCATCGCGGTTCGCCCACGGCTCGCAGTAGCTTACCGATATCTGCCCCGCATTGGCAAAGCTGGTTTCCATCGCCGCATCGCTCTGGCGCTCGACCACGGTGACATCGTGCCCGCGCTCCAGCAAATGCCAAGCCGTGCTTACGCCGATGATGCCTGCGCCCATAACGATGATTTTCATACGCAGCAGTGTCGCGCAAGTGGCTTTGCATTGACAGCAGCAGGAAATAGACTGACGAATTAGTCGATTACCCACCCAAGCGCTGCAATTGGCTGCCACGCGTGTTTTGACGCAATAATTAACCTGTGAGTTAATTTTTTTATGGGCGGCGTTAAAAAAACACAAAAATCACTATAAAAAAGCACCTTGGCCCTCTTATAATAAGCTTAACAAGCTATATAAATAAGAGCATTTGACATGCAATCAACCTCAATCCCGCCACCATCACCTGTTTCAACGCCGCAGCCGCAGCGCTTGGCCCGCTACCCCAGCCTGCATGGGCAGCGCGTTTTCATCACCGGCGGCGGCACCGGCATTGGCGCGGCGATGGTCGAAGCTTTTGCCGAGCAAGGCGCGCAGGTGGCGTTTGTGGATTTCGCTCAACTTGAGAGCGAGGCGCTGGTGCAAAAAATTGCGGCGGCTGGGTACGTCAAACCATGGTGGCGGCTGTGTGATGTGCGCGATGTGGCGGCGCTGCAAGCGGCGATTGAATCGGCCGTCGCCGAGTTGGGCGACTTCTTCACGCTGGTCAACAACGTCGCGCGCGATGATCGCCATACGCTGGAGGCCGTCACGCCCGAGTATTGGGAGGAGCGCATGGCCGTCAATCAGCGGCCCGCGTTTTTTGCGATTCAATCGCTGGTGCCAGGCATGAAGCGCCTGGGTGGCGGCTCCATCATCAATTTTGGCTCGACTGGCTGGCAGACCAAGGGCAGCGAGTTCCCGCTGTATTCAATTGCCAAAGCATCCGTCAACGGCCTCACACGCGGGCTGGCGGGCAGCCTCGGGCCACACCGAATCCGTGTCAACACCCTCTCGCCAGGCTGGGTGATGACCGAGCGGCAAATCAAGCTGTGGCTCAACCCCGACGGCGAAGAAGCCATCAAGCGCAACCAGTGCTTGCCGGATAAATTGCAAGCCGCCGATGTCGCACGCATGGCGCTATTTTTGGCCTCTGACGATGGTGCGATGTGTACCGCGCAGGAGTTCAAGGTGGATGCGGGCTGGAACTAGGTCAAACTGGAGCAGCCCCGCCGCAGGCTGGTATCACTTTCACACGGATGAAGTTGTAACCCGAGCGCGGCAGAAGTTCATTTAAAAAATCACCCATACTTTAAATATGGGTGATCCGTATGAAAACCACCATCGACATTTCCGATGCACTTTTTGAGCAGGCCCGCGCGCAGGCCAAGGCCGGTGGGGTGACGCTGCGGTCGCTGGTGGAAAGCGGACTGCGCCTGGTGATGGCTCAGTCCAAGCCAACCACTGAACGGTTTGAGCTGCGGGAGCTTTGGCACACCTGGGCTTCAGGGGGGTCTGGAAGCACATTCTGACCCCACCAAGTGGCGTGACATGGCTAACCCCGAGTGGACGATGAAGGATGGGCAACTGGTACGCGTCAACCTGGAGGATGTTTGACGATGATTGCGGTTGATACCAACGTGTTGATTTATGCGCATCGTAGCGAGGGGCCGTGGCACCAGCAGGCCCGTGGCGCGTTGAAGGCGCTGGCCGAAGGGAATTTGCCATGGGGAATTCCCTCGCCGTGCCTGGCTGAGTTTTTGGCTATCGTTACTGGTTTTCGTGGCTCAATAAAAGCGACACCGTTGGCGGATGCACTCATCCAAGCGGCAGAGTGGTTGCGCGCGCCGCACGTCAGTTTGTTGCACAGCGGCATCGGTCATGCCCAAACCCGGTTCGACTTGGCCCGCGCCGCAAATCTCAAAGCCGGCCAGTTTCACGACGCGCGCATTGCCACCATCTGCATCGAAAACGGGGTGACTGAACTTTGGACGGCGGATCGAGATTTTTCGCGCTTTCCGAAGCTCAAAACGCGCAATCCGCTAGTGTTGGTAGCATAATGAATCTGATAAACTAATTATCATATTTTAAGAGTCAGTACATGACGACCACCACCATCAGCGCGACAGAATTCTCCAGAGGACTGTCTGACTTCCTCAGCCAAGTGCAGTACCAAAACCAGGTGCTGGATATCGAACGCGGTAAGCGGGTTATCGCTCGCGTTTCACCTGTGGCGCCTGTGGGTGGATTCCCGCTGAAGCAGCTTGACGCGCTGCTGGTCAATGGGCCGCGCCTATTCGCCGCAGACGTTAACGATATGGCAAGTGACCTGCAGGCCGCTCGGACGAAGCTGCTGCCA
>JANOTE010000589.1:0-4882 GCA_031416195.1 Rhodoferax sp. | reverse complement strand
GCCATCCAGCCTGCCATCACAATCATAGCGCCTATCACCCATAGCCAATGGCCCAGGGGCACGGTCAACCGCACGATGATCAGCATCACCAGCATGCCGTGCAGTACGCCAAAGTAGATGAAAGTCTTGGGAAACATCCAGTAGGAGCCTGCCGTCACCAGCGCGGCACATACCGCAATCTGCGACCAACGTTGCCAAAAGCGCGGCCAGCTTTGGCCCTGGCTCACCGCCACCGCTTGGCTGAACCCGGCGGTGAACAAAAACAGGCTTAGGATGCAAGTGCGCTGCCAAGTCCAGAACGGGTCGCCGTAAAAGTCCTGCTTGATGTAACCAAAGTTATTCAGATCGAAGCAGAAGTGAAACAGCGCCATCCAGACCATGGCAAAGCCGCGCAGGGCATCAATGCCGTCCAGGCGGGTTGGAGACACAATTTATTTCGCAGCGCTATTCAACCGCTTTGACCCCTTGCCCCAGCTTGGGCTCGCCGCCGCCGTAAAAGCCATTGATCAGCCGCAGTTGCGTTTCCGCGTCGGCCAGTGGCGAGGTGCGTGCCATCTCTGCAAAACCACCCCGTGGATAGGCTACCTGGCGCAGCGTCCAGGGCTTGGCGGCAGTGCGATCTGCCGCCGTCAACGTTCGAAACGAGCCTTGTGCTTCCTGCATTTGCGCGCGCGCGCGTTGCATCGCGGCTCCATCTTTGGCCGCGTAATTCAGCAGATAGAGCGCATTGTCCGGGCCACTGATCACGGTCACTTCAACCGCCTGCGCCTTGCCTTGCGCATCGGCTCGCGCTCCTGTGAAATGCGTTGCTTGCAATCCGTTGATCACCAGGCGATCTGCATTGCCCTGGGTCGGTTTGACCACGTTGCGAATGACTTCATCATGGGTTCTCCCGGCCTGCGCTGGAACGCCCTTCAACACCAGGGCGGCATTGGCTTCAGGGTTGACCAAGGCCAGTTGATCTGCGCTGTTTTGAATCTTCCATCCAGCAGGTGCCGTTAACGCAAAACCCAATCCCTCGTGGTAAAAGTTGCGTCCCCGCGTCACGCCCTGCTCTGCCCCTTCACCAAAACCGATGCCGTTGATGGCTTGCAGAAAGCGGTTGCGGCCGTCGTCGGCATAGTTGCCCTTGTACTTGGCCGCAAGCTCGGTAATGCTTTGCAGGCGCTGGTCGTTGCTCGGGTGCGAGGCCAACCAGCTATTTCCAGCAGGCGCAGCACGGCCCGCTTTGGCGGCTTGGTCAGCAGCAAAACGCTCCTGGTTCTTCAGCACGTTGATCACGTTGATCATGTTTTTAGGGTCGTAATTGCTGCGCGCCAGGTACTCTGCCCCCAGGCTATCGGATTGCAGCTCCTGCTCGCGCCCATACGTGGCGATGTAGCCTGCCGCAGCCGTTTGTGATACCTGACTGGCTGCCTGCCCCGCCCCTGCCACGCCTTTGGCCTCCAGCACCGCCCCCAAAACGGTCGCCGCCAACACGCCCAGGCCTGCGTCCTGCTGTCGCGTTGCGCGCTGCGCGCCGTGGCGGGCCGTCACGTGGCCAATCTCATGGCCAATCACACCCGCCAGATCGCCCTCATCCTCCATGTAGGCGAGGATGCCACGCGTGATGTAGACAAAACCACCGGGCAGCGCGAATGCGTTGATTTCCGGGCTGTCCAGCACGGTAAACGTCCATTTGAGCTGGTTGCGGTGCGACTGCTTGGCCAGGCGCTGACCCAACTCATTCACATAAGCTTGTAGACGCGGATTGTTCAGCGCGCCGTACTCTTTGAGTACATCGGCATGGGCCTTTTGGCCTTGGATGACCTCATCCGCCTCACTCATCACGGAGCGCTCGGCCTGGCCGGTCACGGGGTTGACGACGTTGGTGCCGCAGGCGCCAAGCAAGCTTGCCGCACAAATCAGGCTGAGGGTGAAATGACGCATGGTGGGTTCTCCGTGTGTTTGAATGACCGCAAACGAGCGGCTCGAAGCTGCATTTTGCATGGTCGAAGACCCGCTGTATGTGCGCTAACCGACAATCCACCCATGACTACCCGCACTAACACCCGCTTTAGCACCCTGCCCCTGAACCCCGCAACCCTCGACAACCTGGAGCAGCTCGGCTACACCGAGATGACACCGATTCAGGCTGCCAGCCTACCGCCCGCACTTGCAGGCAAAGACCTGATCGCTCAAGCCAAGACCGGCAGCGGGAAAACCGCCGCGTTTGCATTGGCGCTGTTGACCAAACTCAATCCGCGCTGGTTTGCAGTGCAGGCCTGCGTGCTTTGCCCAACAAGGGAACTGGCAGACCAGGTGACGGTGGAGATTCGCCGGCTAGCGCGGGCTGAAGAAAACATCAAAGTCGTGACCCTGTGCGGTGGTGTGGCGCTGCGCGGCCAGCGCGCTTCGCTGGAGCATGGCGCGCACGTCGTTGTGGGTACGCCGGGTCGCATCATGGATCACCTGGCGCGCGGTTATTTGGCGCTCGAGTCTTTGAACACGCTGGTGTTGGACGAGGCTGACCGCATGCTGGACATGGGTTTTTTTGACGATATCGCCACCGTCACCAAACAAACCCCAAAGGAGCGCCAAACCCTGCTGTTTTCCGCCACTTACCCCGACGGCATTGAAAAGCTGGCCAAACAGTTCATGCGTGAACCCGTTCTGATCAAGGTCGAAGCGCAGCATACCGAGAGCCTGATCGAGCAGCGTTTTTACGAGGTGAATCGCGCCAATCGCTTCGAGGTGGTTGCCGCGCTACTGAACCACTTTCGCCCGGTATCTACGCTGGCCTTTTGCAATACGAAGCAACAGTGCAAAGACCTGATCATCTACCTGCAAGCGCAGGGTTTCAGCGCGCTGGCGCTGTACGGCGAACTGGAGCAGCGCGAGCGCGACCAGGTGCTGGCACAGTTCGCCAACCGCAGTTGCTCAGTGCTGGTGGCAACCGATGTGGCCTCACGCGGGCTGGACATCAACCAACTTGAAGCAGTCATCAACGTCGATATCACGCCCGATGCCGAAATACACGTCCATCGCATTGGCCGCACCGCACGGGCGGGCGAATCGGGACTCGCATTAAGTCTTGCCAGCATGAATGAAATGGGCTTCGTTGGCAAAATCGAGCAGTACCAAAACCGCCCTTCGGTGTGGCACAAGCTCGATGAACTCGTCGCCACTGGCAAAGGCCCGTTACGTCCACCCATGTCAACGCTGCAAATTCTGGGCGGCCGCAAAGAGAAAATTCGCCCTGGCGATGTGCTGGGGGCACTCACCGGCGCTGAGGGTGGAACCCCGTACACGCGCGAGCAGATCGGCAAAATTCAGGTTACGGAGTTTTGTACCTTTGTCGCCGTGGTGCGGGAGATTGCAAACGCAGCTTGCGAGAAGCTCAACGTGGGCAAAATCAAGGGCAAGAGCGTGCGGGCAAGATTAATGATGTGAAGGCGCAAAGTCGTTGTGCGAGTCACAAAACATCCGTCTCATCCGGCAAATGTCGTTGGCGTTCTCCATGATCGAATAGTGGGCTGAATACAGGCCCAGGCGGATTTCCTTGCTCGGATCGACTCGCGCGGCGCGGGCGTTCTGCAAAAAGGTCGCGCGTGTCTGCTCCAGCTTCACCTTCATTTCAGCCACCGCAATCTGCTTGGTGGGGTACACGCGCCGCTTGATGGGTGGTGCTGGACTTGTCGATAGGGGCACCTCGCCACGCAGGTACTGCACGGTGAAATCGTAAGCCGCCTGCGCGATGCCCATGTACGTGGGTGAAAGTGTGGCGAACATGTGCGGCCAGCGCACGGTCGCCTGCGCGCACAGGCCCTCGGGCATCATTCGGTCGACCTCAGGCACGAAGACATCTTTGAAGATCAGCGTTCGCTACACCGTGCCGCGCATGCCCAGCGGGTCTCAGTCACCAGCGACTGTCGCACTAGGCGAGTTTAACCACCCCCGTGAAAAATCAGCGGCGCTGACTCGGAATGGGCAAAAGTTTCGACAGCCGCTATGAAGAGGCAGTGATCCGCCAGGATTTGCTGACGCACGGTGCGGCACTCAAACCAAGCCGCCGCCCAGTGGATCAGCGGTAAACCTGACTGGCCCTAAGCAAAAGGAATTCCGTCAAATTTGTTCCCTGCGCTGCTGGCAAAGCGGCGCGACACTTCCACCTGCGCTTCGGCCAAGACGTTCACCACAAAGCGCTCCGCGACCTGAAACACGGGCAGATTCAAAGAATTCAGCCGCAGCGCCCAGGTGATCAACGTAGGATCGAGCGACAGCGCACCCAACGAGTTGGCCGTCAGTCCGACCAAGTCGCCATCACCCGAGCGCGTAGCGATGACAGTGATACCCGTAGCAAATTGCCCCAGCACCTGGCGCAACTGGCGCGGGTCAATTGGCATCAACGGTTCTAAAGACGCAAGGCTGCTCTGCGTGGCATCGAGTACGCTGGCTGCGGTCGCATGAGGATTTGCAAAAGTTAAATGCACTTGACGTGCATACCGATGATCGATGCTGTGCGATGTCACTGTAGCGGCCCACCTAAGCACGTGAATTGCACGACTTTTTTTACCATCGCCCCGTGGGGGTGAATCTTTGAAGTTCGTAGTGCGAAGTCGCTGTAAGTGAATAAATATACCCAATATGGGTTTATTAGGCATCAAGAATGGTTTCTTTTTTGCTGTATGTCGAACAAAATATTGCGTTTGCTCCCGAATTATATTAATAATAAGCTATATATTAAGTAGCACTTACGAGCTTGAACGCCTTGTGCAGCAACGTCAAAATGGAATAACAAAGGGCCAGTGCTTTGTAGCCCTGGCCCTTTCTTTTTTTTGGTCAACAGCGACCTAGAACTGTGTCACTGGCTTCAAACAGCGAGGCGCGCCTTGACCTGATT